>NZ_VOZD01000023.1:0-58871 GCF_013419915.1 Acinetobacter sp. YH12043 | reverse complement strand
GAGTGATGGGAGAGAATGTTCAAGAGTGGATTCTAAATGTTCAGATAAAGACATAAAAAAATGAGCGTATTTACATACACTCATTTTTACTACATTTTACTAAAATTTGCTTAACTGACTGGCATTAGTCTGTAGACTGGCTTTTTTGATTCCAATTTTGAAAATCAGTATTTATCTCTTAGACGTTTGACGGGCGCAGTCTGATATTTGCGAAATAACTGCCACAGGCTGATCAGCAATAAAATACTGAAGAACACCAATGACCAGACCGGTAAAGATTGCCCCAGGAACGTCCAGTCAATTGCGGCACATTCACCTGAACCGTTTAATACCTGCTGTAATACCGATTTCATCGGCAAAGTTTCCAGCCAGTAATCCAGACCTGGGCCACAGCTCGGCACTTGATCTGGGGGCAGGTTCTGTAGCCAGACATGCCGTGCAGCGACACCGACTGACCATAAGATACTCAGCGAGCCTAAGAAAGCATAACCACGCTTCATGGCATTGGATTTCGGATTATGCAGCAAGGCAATCAGGGAAATAATCCCTAGTCCGATCAATCCGATTCGTTGAAACACACACAATGGGCAAGGGTTCAGGCCCTGTCCATGCTCAAGATATAAAGCAAATGCCATCCCGGCAACAGATGCCAAAAACAACACACCACTCACGAAGCGATAACCCCATTGCATGGTTAATCCTCTTATTTATTATCGATATTGGGCTAAATATTCAGTAAAACTGATCGTGTTATCTTGCTCGAGCTGCTGTTGTTGCTGCAATGACTTTTGTGACAATTCATTGAAATATTTAAGTGTTTCTTTGCTTAATCGATGTGATTCATAGAGATTGCTATGCTGATGGGCCAAATGCTGACCAAACTGCCACATGCTGCTGTGGCTACGAATATCTCCGACAATCAGGGCTGACAAGGTCGCATCAACTTCATCGACACGGATCTGCATGGCTTGCATAGCATTGCTATATAGATCAGTTTCATAAGCCTGATCGAGCAATTGAGCCAGTGGCTGCATACGTTGCAAATGTAAATTACACCAGTCTTCAATCATATAGCGCTGGCCATTTTCCATAATCGCAGCGTTATAGGCGCGGCCACGATTGACCACTTCAGCCTGATTCTGGTCAATGATTTCCTGTTCGGCATCCAGCAATGCCGGGCTGTCTTGCAATAAGCAGTACAGTGCCACTACTTCCAGGAAGCCGGCAGTATCTTCATTGATCCCGATCGCGCTATACGGATTGACATCTACAGCACGCAGCTCAACATAGCCGATCCCGCGATTTTGCAAGGCTTGCGATGGAGTTTCACCTTCTTTAGGTACCTGCTTTGGACGCACCAGACTGTAGTATTCATTTTCAATCTGTAGCACATGGTCATTGATCTGAATTGGCTGACCATTGGCATCATCCAGACCCAGACGGGTAAACTGTTTGTACGGTGTTCTGACCGCTTTTTGCAGACCTTCCAGATAATCCTGCAGATTATTGTAGTGAATACCGAGCTGTTTCTGCGCTGAATTCTGGTAGCCAAAGCGTCCCATCCGTAATGCAGTCGAATAAGGCGTATATAAAGTACCGCGTACCAGCGGAAATAGATGGTGATCACGTCCAGTCATAAAACACTGGCACACTGCTGGACTGGCACCAACCAGGAAAATTACCAGTGGCGTTAAACGAATAAAGTTACGGATCAGCCCCATATAGCGATGGCTGCGATAATCCTGCAGGCTTAAAGCGCGTAGCTCTTCATCAGTTTCCTGTTCCTGAAGTGCTATAAAGAAATTATCCGGGAAAGACAGATTATAGTGAACCCCGGAAATGGTCTGCATACGGCGACCATAACGCACGCCTAAACCATGACGATACAGCGTTTTAAATAAGCCAATATTGGAGCTGCCATATTGCGCCAGCGGGATATTTTCATCCTTACTGTCGAGCATGCACGGCATAGACATCGGCCAGAGCTTTTCATCATTTTTCAGATGACGATGTACAAAGGCATGAATGTCGGTCAGATAGTTTAATGCCTCAGTAATACTCTCTTTCGGTGGAGTAATAAACTCCATCAAGGCTTCAGAATAATCGGTCGTAATATGCGGATGTGTCAGAGCTGAACCTAAGGCATGAGGATGCGGTTCCTGCGACAGGAAACCATTGCTTTGCATACGCAAGCTCTCACGCTCGATACCGCGCAGCATTCCTTTGATGAGCGACGAATCTACCCATTCCGGTAATACATCATGGGCAGTCGATTCAGGTTGACTCATTACAATCTCGCTTAATGGGGGTAACTATTAAAATAGAATCATCGGTTTAGCTTAGTATACCGCGATTTCCAGACAGCACATGCTGCCCTGCCTAGTTTTCAAGCAAACCATTGATTTTTAGTTGGGCAAATTTTTAACACAAAGTTTCTCTATAAGACATGTGAAATTTGTGATTTTATTGACAAATAAATGCTAATAAATTGTAAACAATATGAATTATCAAGATATTTTAGACTTTTGGTTTAGTCCTGAGACTCAACCCAACTGGTTTGCCAAAAGTGACCAGTTCGACCAAAGTTTGAAGGAAAAATTTGGCGATATTCTGGAACAGGCGAGTAGAGCTGAACTGTGGTCATGGCGTAAGAATGCTGATGGTCGATTAGCTGAAATCATTGTTCTGGACCAGTTCTCACGCAATATTTTTCGGGATACGCCGCGTGCTTTTGCTCAGGATAGTCTGGCTTTGGCACTGGCTCAGGAAGCCATCAGCCAAGATCTGGATAAACAGCTGAGTCCGGAGCAACGTTCCTTTCTTTATATGCCTTTCATGCATAGCGAATCTCAATTAATACATGAATTTGCGCTAAAATTATTTCAGCGCCTCGGCAATCCAGAAAACCTCGAATATGAAATCAAGCATAAAATCATTATTGACCGTTTCGGACGCTACCCACATCGCAACCAGATTCTGGGCCGTGAATCCACCGAGGAAGAATTGAGTTTCCTGACCCAGCCAGATAGCAGCTTCTAGAGGTCTGTAACTCGCTGGATCATCCTATCAGGAGAACGAAGATGAAAAAAACCGTCATTGCCCTGAGCCTTGCGACGACTGCCCTGCTTTCTGGCTGTGCAACGACACCGTCCAAGCCGCTTACCTTTGACCAGCTCGGCCAGTACAGCACTACTCCACTGAATGCCAACACTTATCGCATCAGTTTTCAGGCGCGACCTAATATGAGTTTCGGTACAGCCGAAGAAATTACCCTGCTGAAAGCCGCGCAGACCACAGTTCAGAACGGTTTCCAGTTTTTCCGGGTACTGAACGATCCAAGCAACCGTACCCAGCAACCACCGCGTCAGGCGATTGTCTATCCGGCGCCTAGCGTCTATCCATACGGCTATTATCGTCCTTATGGTTATTCCCGTCGCTATCCGGGATTCTGGCCCGATCCATTCTATGACCAGCCCTATACTGTCACTTTAGATCCTGCTCAAGTGGCTTATACCATTGAGTGCTTTAAAGCCGGTCAGGAGCCGAAAGATGCCTTTGATGCCCGCTTGATTTTACAATCACTTGGCGCTAAATATGGAGTAAGTCCATCCGGCCAAGTACTCCAACCGCAGCCGGCCACGCCCTAATAACAGGATGATTTATGCAGAAAGAGCAGCCGTCACCGAGCTTACAACGCAGTAAACGTTTTGCGACTATTGCACTGGTCGTCGCAGTACTGGCTTGGCTGGCGCTGATGATTACTGCCAAACTGCTGCCTGAATATGTCTGGCTGATTCATATTCTGATGCTCTCTGCCGAAGCAGGTGTAGTCGGTGGTCTGGCGGACTGGTATGCAATTACCGTGCTGTTCCGCAATCCTTTTGGCCGGCTACCGATTCCAAAATTTTTACGTGACCATACTGAAATTATTCCACGCAATAAAGCCCGGATTGCCGAATCTATGGGGCGCTTTGTGCAGGAAAATTTCCTTTCCCCGCAAATTGTGCAGCGCAGTCTGGCCAGTACCGATTTAAGTCTGGCTGCTGGCCGCTGGCTGGCCAATCCGCAGAATAATGCTCAAGTCATACAAGTGATTCAGCAGACCGTACCCAAAGTATTTGAATTTGTCGGGCAGGAACAGATCGCCGGATTTATTCAGAGCAATAGTGTGCAATGGGTCAAAAACACCCAGATCAATACCCTGGCCAGCGAAATGCTGCGCGCTGTTTTGGAAAATGATTTCCATCAGGATGTGCTGCAACGCGGCCTAGATGTGGTACATGCCTGGATGACTTCACATCCAGAACAAACCCGTGAGCTGACCCGCACTTTATTCAAGGAAATGGGCGTCTGGCGTCTGGCCAAAGGCGCCAGCTGGATCGGTATTGATGTGCAGCAACGCAGTATCGATTCGGTGATTCAGCGGGTGGAAGCCATGCTGGCAGATCCCGACCATCCGTGGCGGCTTAAAATTGAAGAAACAGCTCAAGAATTGATGCAGCAATTGGCAGATTCTGAAAGTATGGCCAGCCAGCGACTGAATGAAACTAAAGATGCCCTGCTTGACAGTCCGCAAGTGCTAAATTTTATCAGTGGTGCAGTGGTCATTTTATGCGATGCCATCAAAGCAGATTTGCAAAAGTCGGATTCGGGGATTGCGGAGAATCTGCGAGTCGCCATTCAGCAAGTCGGTGAAAATATTATTTCAAATACTTCAGTGCGTGAGTTGCTGAATAACCGTCTCAGTGGTATCGCTGTCGATTTGAGTGACCAGTACAGTGAGAAAGTGATCCGTTTTATCAGTGAACGTATTCATGAATGGGATTCGACTGAGATGATCGACAAGATTGAAAACGAAGTCGGTGGTGACCTGCATATGATCCGGGTCAATGGTGTCGTGGTCGGGGCCTGTATTGGTCTGATCCTTGGAATCATCCGCGCTGCAGTCGAGCATCTGATTTAATTGGGTTTTAGCTAGAGAGCTAGCTCATTGATCAGCGAGTGCTTTTGACTCTCTAGAATTCCTTGTCTGAATGATCAGCTGATAGAAAACAATTATTTGGGTGGCTGATTTCCTGACATATCGACCAGCAATCCGGCAAATTTGCGTACAAAAGGCAAAAGCGTTACCACAATTGGAAAAGCAATTGCCCAGGAAATCATCCAGTTATGAAACCAGAGTGCCATAAAGCCCTCAATCCAGCCCAGATTGCGCAGCATGTTAATCATGGAAATAATTCCACTCATCAGGCAGGACAGGATAAAAGGCACAATGACCAAGGCCCATTTGGCTGGAAGTTTGGGAATATTGCCGATAATAGTCGGGCGCTGTTTTGAATCCATGCTGACTCTTTTTATAGTTTCAATCAGGCTAATATAGGCCATTTTGATTCATTTTTTTATAGCAAAATTTGCAACTTATTTATTCCCCTCTTTCTCATGTGATCCTTCATTGATGACCGACCGATGGATAGAAACTATAGACTACTAATCGTATATTTTTTATTCCCCATAAATGGTTTTACCTAAAGAGTCGGAAATTTGCTATATTTGCTGTTTTTCTGCGATATCTATTTTCGACTGATTATGAATACGGCAATCCAAGCAGCTCTCGATCATGCAGTGCAAACTTTACAGGCACAAAACGTACTCCCATCTGACTGGAACAATACAAGTAATTTGACGCGTACCAAAGACCGCAGCCACGGTGACTTTGCATCAAATATTGCCATGATCGCGTCTAAAGCTGCGGGGATGAAACCGCGTGATTTAGCAGAAAAAATCCTTGCTGCCCTGCCTGAAGTGGCGGATATCAGCAAGGCAGAAATTGCAGGCCCAGGCTTTATTAACTTCTTTTTAAATGCAGACCAGCGTTTTGCTGTGCTGGATCAGATTCAGGCTCAACAGGCAACGTATGGTCGTACCCAGGCCAATGCGGAAAAACGCGTTCAGGTTGAATTTGTGTCTGCGAACCCGACTTCTAGCCTGCACGTAGGTCATGGTCGTGGCGCTGCTTATGGTATGACTGTTGCAAATCTGCTTGAAGCGACAGGTGCCAAAGTTGACCGTGAATATTATGTCAACGACGCTGGCCGTCAGATGGATATTCTGGCGACTTCAACTTACTTACGTTATTTAGAATTGACGGGTCAGGAACTGGTGTTCCCGAAAAATGCCTATCAAGGTGACTACGTCAAAGAAATCGCACAAAGCATTATTGATAAAGACGGCGATATCTATGTTCGCCCTGTTGCAGACGTTTATAAAGACGTCCCTGAGGACGTACAGTACGCTGCCGAACCGGATGCTGAAGGCAATAAAGTGATTGTTTCAGGCGATAAAGAAAAGCACATTGATGGCCTGATCTTCAACTCACAAACTTTATTAAATGAAGGTTACCGTGTATTCCATCAAGCTGCGTTAAAAGCCATCCTTGATGATATTAAAGATGACCTCGGTGAATTCGGGGTGACTTTCAACCAGTGGTTCAGCGAAGCAACTTTGACTGAAAAAATTGATGAAGCGCTACAAACTCTAGATCAGCGAGGCTTCCTGTATGAAAAAGATGGCAACATCTGGTTCAAGTCAACTGAATTTGGTGATGAAAAAGACCGCGTGGTTAAACGCCGTAATGGTCAAACCACTTATTTCGCGTCTGATATTGCGTATCACCTAAACAAATTACAACGTGGCTATACCGATATCATTGATATCTGGGGTTCAGATCACCACGGTTATATCGCACGTGTAAAAGCAGCGATTGATGCTCTGGGCTATGACTCGAAAAAACTGACTGTACTTCTGGTTCAGTTTGTCAGCCTGTGGCGTGGTGGCGAGATGGTACAGATGTCCTCTCGTTCAGGCCAGTTCGTGACTTTACGTGACCTGCGTAAAGAAGTCGGGAATGATGCAGCGCGTTTCTACTATGTCATGCGTAAATCTGAACAGCACATTGACTTCGACCTGGACCTTGCTGTATCTCAAAGCAAGGACAACGCCGTATATTATATCCAGTATGCGCATGCGCGGATCTGCCGTATGTTAGAAAAGGCAGCCTCTACAGGCGTGAACTTTGATGCGACCATTGCACGTGGTCTGGCTGCCAAACTTGAACTGGAAGCGGAAACCGAAATTCTGGCAAAACTGGCAGCTTATCCAGAGATTGTTGTTCGTGCTGCTAACAGCTATGAACCGCATCAGATTGGTAACTACCTGAAAGAGCTGGCTGCGCTGTTCCATGGCTGGTACAACGACAACAAGGTTCTGGGCGATGATGCAGAATTAACTCAGGCACGTTTACTGTTATCTGTAAATGTTCGCCAGGTGCTGCGTAACGGTCTGGAACTGCTTGGTGTATCTGCGCCTGAGAGCATGTAAGCAAAACACTGTTTTGCATGCTCGCAAGGCGAGAGCTAAGCTCGAAGCGAAAATGTAAAGCACTGCTTTTACATTGACGCAAGACGGAGAGCTCTGCTCGAAGTCAGCATGCTAGTCATTGCCGTTTATCTGCTGAATAAACATTTTGTAACTTTAGCTATGTGTTTGAAGATGCAGATAAATTAAAATTCTGTGTGATTTGTGATCTAGATAATGACTTTTCTATCACGATCACATAGGATGAAGTCATAGTAGGGGCATAACTGCTGTTATGCCTTTTCTATTTGCCCCGATAAATAAGAGGAAATCCCAAGTGTTTGGAAAAACGCAGCGCGGTGTATCTGAAAGACCGAATAAGCCCAAAAAGCCACTTATTCCTACCTGGCTCGGCACACTCGTGATCATTTTAATCGTGTTAAGTTTTTTAATGGCACTCATGCTGTGGAAGCCATGGGAACCTGTTAAACCTAAAAACCAGGCTACGGCTGAACATTCTCAAGAAGAAGATACCAATAAAGACTACCGTTTTTATGATCTGTTGCCACAGCAGCAAGTGACACCGATTCCTGAAGAGGCGGTTCCTGAAGCAAAAAATCAGGAAGCAGTGGTGATTGTAGAGGCACCAAGACCTGAAGTTGATGAATCAGAAACAGCAACTGAGCCAGGTCTGGATGCAACCGAAGCCCCAACTCCTGCTTCTGCAAGCTATATTCTACAAGTCCGTAGTTTTGATGACCCGGATCAGGCAGATGCCCGCCGTGCAGAAATCATTCTCAACGGTTTATCTGCAGATGTAGTCCGCAGTGTGGAAAATGGCAAGGTTTGGTATCGTGTCGTGTCTGGACCTTATGATTCAGCAGAATCTGCGATTATTGCACAGCAAACCTTACAGCACAGTGGTATCGATTCCATTGTGGTCAAACGATAAGGTTTAAATATAGAAAAGCGCCAAATGGCGCTTTTTTTTGGATCTTTTATCTCCTCCCTTTTTTAAAGGGAGGTTGGGAGGGATTTTAATTTTTTAACTCCCTCTTGCGAAGCAAGGCTTCTCACCTTTTTCAAAGGGAAAGAATCTAAGGGATATTTGTTATCATGAGATTCCCTCCTAAGCAAGCTTTGAAGCACTGCTTTGAATTGAAACGCAAGAGGAGGAAATTAGAATATTTAATCCCCCTCAATCCCCCTTTTTCAAAGGGGGAAGCAACATAACAGGAGATTAAAAGCTTTTTATAGGGTATGACCCAACGCCTCACCCATCAACACGGTTGAATTGGCTTTAAACTTCTCATCCCATTGCATCTTGTTTTCCTCAAACAGGATAACGGCGGTTGAACCTAGGTAAAAACGACCCAGTTCAGCGCCTTTTTCAAGGAATAAATTGTGCTGGTTTAGCTCGATACGACCAGATGGTTTTACCTTGCCAGTCGCCACAGTTTCAATACCAGCCACAATCATCGCACCAACTAGAACCACTGCCATACGACCAAGTTCGGTATCAAACAGACACACCATACGCTCATTACGGGCAAACAGACCTGGAATATTTTCGGCTGTGGTCTGGTTGACCGAGAACAGTTCACCCGGCACATATAAAGTTTCAGTCAGAGTCCCGGCAAATGGCATGTGAACACGATGATAGTCACGTGGTGACAGATACACGGTCGCAAACTCCCCGTTCTTGAATGGTTCTGCCAGTTGCGGATCAGCAATCAGGTTTTCAACAGTAAACTTTTGACCTTTGGCTTGGAACACATCGCCATTTTCAATTTTACCCAGTTGGGAAATTGCGCCATCTGCCGGAGACACAATTGCGGTTGAATCAGCATCGACCGCACGCACCCCGGTTCTTAGTCCACGGGTAAAGAAATCATTAAATGATTTGAATTTCAGGGCATTGGTTTGCTCAGCAATCGACATATCAATTCCGTATTTGGTCTTGAACGCTGCAATCACGGCTGTTTTTACCAGCGGATTTTCGCTGGCTGCAATTTTTCCCACCACACGGGACAGGCGATGCTGTGGCACCACTTTTTGGGCCTGGATAAACAGTTGTTGTTTTAGACGCGATGTGATGCTCAAGATGGCACCTCTCCTGTAGCGATTGGACTATCGAGGCGGTTGCCCCATTCACTCCACGCACCATCATAGGCTCGAATATTCCAGCCGAATAAGCGACCCAGAATATAAGCCAGACCTGAACGGTGATGGGACTGACAATACACCACAACTGGCTGATCCAGATCAAATCCCAGTTGTTCCAGACGCTGCTGAGTACGTGGTAAAGGATGTAATTTTAAATGATTTTGCCGGTTAAGGGCAGTACTCCACTCAAAATGACGTGCGCCCGGGATGTGACCACCGCGTCGCGCAGCCAGACGCAGGCCAGTGTATTCATCTTCTGTACGACAATCCCATACCTGAATTTTTTCATTTTCAATGAGTGGTTTTAATTCATCATAATCAATCTGAAACTCAGCCTTTCTTTCAAGATTGACTGGAACCAGATGATCGACAGGTATAAACGTTTCCTGATCTGATGAAGTCGGTAGTCCCGCACCCAGCCAGGCATGAATGCCGCCATTGAGTAAACTGGTATTTTCAAAGCCCATGCAATGCAGGTTCCAGAGCAGACGCCCTGCCCACGCACCGCCTTCATCATCATAAGCTACGACATGATGTTCAGGAGAAATATTCAGGTAACGAATTAAAGCTTCCAGCCCTTCTGCATCCGGTAACAGGCCCATGGCTGTTTCTTCCTGACGAACCAGCAGCTTGGGTTGCAGATGTAAGGCATGTGGAATATGCAATTGTTCATAAACCGACGCCCGGCTTAAATCAACAATTCGAAGTTTTTCATTTCCCAAATGTGGAACCAAATCTTCTGCTTCAATCAGCAGACCAAAGTCAAAGGCGGAAGCTGTCATCTTAGTAGTTGTCATTGCGGTCAAATCCTTTTGATCTTAGCACAGCTCATTTTTTCAATTATGTTGTTTTTATCTAGATCCTTAGCATAATTTTAGCTAAAGCTGATTTAAGAAAGACCATCATCCAAGAAAAAACCGCCTCATGATTGAAGCGGTTTTTTGAATCAAGCAGAGATTTTTAGGCAGGTTCTGAGATATTGAACACCTGACGCAAATATGCCAGGAAAGTATCATTATCCGTCATGGTTTTTCCTGGGCTATCGGAGATTTTCGCTACCGACTGACGGTTGCATTCCACCAGTTTCAATACGATATTTAGCGGCGTCTGCCCCATGTCATTGGTCAGATTGGTGCCGATCCCGAAGCTGACCTGAAAGCGATCTTTAAAGTATTGATGCAATTTCCAGGCTTTTTCCAGATTCAGACCATCACTAAAAGTCAGCATTTTGGTTTTGCTGTCAATTTTCAGCTTTTTATAATGCGCATAGGCCTTGTCACCCCATTCATAGGGATCGCCACTGTCATGACGCAAGCCATCAAACAGTTTGGCAAAGTACAGGTCAAAGTCACGCAGGAAAGCATCCATCCCGACCACATCGGTCAAGGCAATTCCGAGGTCACCGCGATATTCCTGTACCCAGGTTTCCAAGGCGGCTTTCTGGAAATTACGCAAACGCACATCCAAGGCCTGAAAGGCTTGCAGAAATTCATGCGCCATGGTGCCAATCGGAGTAATGCCCAATTCTTTGGCTAAATATACATTACTGGTCCCACGGAATACGTGCGGTGCAGCTTTATTAAATTCTTCGACGACATGCTTTTGCCAGTCAAAACTATAACGACGGCGGGTACCAAAGTCCGAGACCAGGAATGGTGGATCATTCGGGTTCTGCGCGGCATCATACTGTTTTAAAAGTTCAATTTTAGCTTTTAAACGGCGCTCACCTTCAGCTAGCACTTCAGATGTACGAATGCGGCTAAAATACAGTTCATTCACAATGGCCAGTACAAAGATTTCAAACATCATTGCCTGAACCATGGGGCCTTCAATAGTAATATCCAGGCGGCCTTCATTGTCGATGGTGGCCTTAATAAAACGCCGTTTGAGCTGGAATAGTTCCAGATAATCCACAAAATCGCTTTTGATAAAACGCAGGCTGCGTAAATATTGTAATTCGTCTTCTTTAAATTTGAGCTGACACAGCAAATCCAGTTGGTGATTCAAATCATCCAGAATATCCGTCAGCGGATATTCCGTATCTTCCAGGTTGCGACAACGGAAATGATAGACACTATGCGTTTGTGGAAACTTGTGTAATACCACTTGTAGCATGGTGAATTTATACAAGTCAGTATCTAACAAAGAGTGGATAATTGGAGCCATAACTAAGGGAAATATCGCTGTGCTTATCCCGCATTAAAGCATAAAAGTTTAGGCAATATTGCAGGATTTACGTACAGCTAGCTGAATTATCGACAAAAGTTCAAGAAAATAAACTGCTTCCTGCTCGGTTATTTGACAGCTTTCACCCCGTTTTCCTGTTCCTTGATAATTTTCTGTAGCTGCTTTTCCTGACCGATCACCTTGGCAAATTCAGCTGTGGTTTTTTGTCCGGTTTTCTTGGCTTGGGCATCACAGTCGACCTGACGTAGCTGTTTGGCAATGGCAAATTCCATTTTAAATAAGGCGCCCATCAAGGCCGTATTGCCACGGTTGTCCCGGGCGCAACGGTCTGCCCCTTTGGCCAGTAAGGTGGTCACAATATCCTGATGGCCATAATAGGTCGCCATCATCAACGGGGTATAGCCATCTTTATTGCGTACATCGACTGGAAAGCCGTGTTTTAAAAATTCATTGATCACTTCGCTATTGCCGATTTTAGCGGCAGCAAAAAACAGATCGATCAATTCCTGTTGAGAGGTCATCTGAACGCTTGCCGCAGTTTTTGCAGGGGAGACATTCTTCACTTCAGCAGCAGTTGCGAATGCGGAGCTAAAGGCAAGAATACTGGCTAAAAATGCGTGTGGTAAAACTTTCATGATGAACTCCAACAGAAATCGAAAGGAAAATTTAAGTCTTGAAAGACTCAATTGACCTGAGATGGAATAAAAAACGGAGTGCCTGTAAAACTCCCCCTAGGGTGCAGGAAAGGTTTGGAGTATTACAGGACTTTTTGGAGGTGATGCGCTATGCCCTAGTCACCAGTTCCTCAAGACCAATCGGAATTAGTCTTTTAATTTTGCAGCTTTGGCTTTAACGATGGCGATGTCACCATTTACAGCTTTAGTCATGCGCATACCGTAGTCAGCATCTGCCTTATAGAAGTAAGACAACATGATGTGCTTGGTTTCTGAATCTTTGACATTGCCCAGATCAGCCGCCAGGTTCATGATCAGGTCATCTTTCTCTTTGGCAGTATATGAACGGTACAAGTCACCTGCTTGCTTGAAGTTTTGCTCTTTAGTACCGATCTGTTGCACATGACCAGTCAATGGCGTTTCAACTGCACGCGCTTTTTCAGTCGCCGGTTTTGGCTCTTTACGGCTTGGCTCGTAGTTCACATCAGAGTCACGTTCAGACACATTCATGTGACCTTCCTGGTTATTGTTGTTCACATTCACCACAGGACGGTTTACCGGAATTTGCTGATGGTTCGCACCTAGACGATACATTTGTGTATCTGAATAAGAGAAGATACGGCCTTGAAGCAAACGGTCTTCAGATGGTTCGATACCTGGGACCAGATTACCTGGTGCAAATGCAGCCTGTTCAGTTTCATTGAAGAAGTTCTTCGGCATACGGTTGAGTGTCAATGTACCGACTTTCACTTCTGGAACCAGTTTGGTTGGCCAGATTTTGGTTGGGTCTAGCGGATCGAAATCAAAGCTGTTCAGATCTTTAGGATCAAGCACCTGAATATACAGATCCCATTTCGGGAAATTACCTGCATAGATGTTGTTATAAAGATCATTGGTCAAGTGATTGAAATCTTTACCTTGTTGCGTAGCCGCTTCTTTGACATTTAAGCCCTTCACGCCCTGTTTAGAGCGGAAGTTGAATTTCACGTACTTGTATTCGCCTTTGTCGTTATACAGTTTGTAGGCATGTACACCAAAACCGTCCTGTTCGCGGTAGCTGGTTGGGACACCTTGCTTGCCATAAACATAAGTCAGCATGTTGGTTGCCCAAGGCTGGCTAGACAGGAAGTCAAACACACGGTTGGCATCTTGTACGTTGGTGACCGGGCTTGGTTTCATCGCATGGATGAAATCCGGGAATTTGATTGCGTCACGGATAAAGAAGACTGGCGTCTGGTTACCGACCAAATCCCAGTTACCTTCCTGAGTATAGAATTTGATGGCAAAACCGTGCGGATCACGTAGGGTTTCTGGTGAACCTTTACCATGAATGACAGTAGACATGCGCACAAAAACTGGAGTTTTAGTACCGGCCTTGAATAAAGAAGCAATTGTTAAATCAGACAGATCTTTCGTCGTAACGAATTCACCATAAGCACCCGTACCACGTGCGTGTACGACACGTTCAGGAATGCGCTCACGGCCAAAACGTTGTAGTTTTTGAACCAGTTGTACATCCTGCAGCAAAGTTGGACCTTGTGGACCCGCAGTGATCGAGTTCTGGTTATCACCGACTGGTGCCCCGTTATCTTTGGTTAATGGTGCAGCTTGTGCAGCTGTCACCGTTGCAAGCATTGCAACAAGTAATGAACGCTTAAACATTTCTAAATCTCTCAATTTAATACCTTTCCTGCATGCAGCTAAGATACTTGAGAGCAAAAAATAGATAAAACAGATAATTTTTATGATTATGATCGTGTTTTTAGATAGTTTAAAATATTATCAATGCTAATCAATCAATTAAGCCCATTTTTTAGACATTAACTTAATAACAGATGAGTCTGATCTTGCTACAATGGCGGCAATTTTGAATCTGACTAAAGTTGATTATGCGTGCATTATTACAACGGGTACTGGAAGCCAAAGTCGTGGTCGATGGTGAAACCACCGGAGAAATTGGCAAAGGTATTCTGGTTTTTCTAGGTTTAGGTAAAGAAGACAATCTGGAAAAAGGCAAAAAACTGATTGATAAGATATTGAAATACCGTTTCTTTGATGATGAGCAGGGCAAGATGGGCTGGAATGTCAATCAGGCCGGTGGCGGTTTACTGCTAGTGTCCCAATTTACCTTAATGGCGCAAACTCAAAAAGGCTTACGTCCGGATTTTGGTCCCGCCATGCCGCCAAGCGATGCCAAGGTCTTGTATGAACAGCTGGTTGAATATGCGCAGAGCCAGTTCGAAAATGTACAAACCGGTATTTTTGCGGCCGATATGAAAGTGCATCTGGTCAATGATGGGCCGGTAACGTTTAATCTGGAAGTTGAATAAACTGTCATTGTTCCAGAATGAAAAAAGCCCTCTAAATGAGGGCTTTTTTATGATAATCCTTCCCTAGCCCCTCCTTTAATTAAAGCAGGGGGATTAGGAGTTATTTACCAGTTTTTTCTTTAATAAACTGACGTGCCATTTTCACTTTTTCTTTAACTGGTTTTGGCAGTTTAGGTGGAATCATTTTCGCAACCTGGTTAAACCAGACCAGCAGACCAAAATCACCTTCCATTTTAATCGTGCCACTTTGCATACCGGTCATGAATGCAGTCGGATCACCTTTGAGCAACGTTTTTACGCCCTGTTCACTGTCAGCAAATTGCAGTACAAAATCAGCTTTTTCTGCATCACCTGAAACAGTATCAATATGACCATTATTCACAACGATCTGACGTGCCATTCCTTCATCTGTTCCAATCTGAATACGGAACTGGCGTTCATGTACCAATTCAATAAATTTCGGGCTGGTACGTGCTAACTGCTTCATACGTAATGCAAGACCTGCGACTAGCAAATCAAGTGGATCGGTACTGAGGTCAACCAGAGGAAGTTTGAGCACAGGAATGGAGGACAGTTTCATGGAATTATGCCTATTCTAATTGTACGAAAATTGACAAATATCCTAGCATAGATCAAAGCCAGGCAGATGCAGGACTTTGTATCATATTTCTAAACGAAAAATGCACCCGCAGGTGCATTATTTCGCTGATATTAGAGAACTTAACGGCTAGATAGCTGCTGCTGGTCATCTTCATACACTGGTGTATGTTCGATATAACGGCGTTTAGCCAAAGCACGCTCTGCACGTCGATCTTCACGCAATAACAGTAAGGTCACTACGACCATCACGGCCGTTAAAGCTGTCAGATAGCTATATGTCATCGGGAGCTCAAACAAGGCTTGAGTACCTACTCGAATTACTTCGATCAGGCCCCAGGCCAGCATTCCCGCAGCCATAAAACTTAACCAGCGACGATAAGGCGAGAAGAAAACAGCAAGCACAGCCGCGGCGACTAAACTAAAGCCTACGAGAGTTGCTAGATTCGCTGTTACCATATAAACCCCTCCATCCAAAAGGATAGTGTGTATGCTTGATATTGCAACCGTCCTACCTATTGAATTTCGTTAAATCAATAAAATGGAATGTGTTGATTTGTATCTCTATGCATGCATTATGCTGAGTTTTTTGCATAAAAAAAGTCCTGTTTTCTCCCCTTACGACATACTCTGTCGCGATATTATTTTGTCATTACATTTTTTATTTTCACAGTATTTGTGGATCAATTGCTGCGCCGATGTTGGCGTGTCATTACAAAATCATATGCCCTTTCATCGACTTAAAAAAAAATATTTTCCGTTTAAGATGATCGGGGTATTTATAGACAAGCTGCGCCGTCCCTCGATAAAAGTTAAGCTAAAAATATAAAAAAACGCGACCCTAAGGCCGCGTTGGATTTCACCGAAAAGCTATGTGTTACGCGCGGCTCAGATCTTTATCATGTACACCGAGCAGGTAGAGCACACCATCCAGACCCACGCTGGAAATGGCCTGATTGGCATTCTGACGAACCAAAGGCTTGGCACGGAAAGCCACACCTAGGCCCGCAATTGAAAGCATTGGCAGGTCGTTGGCACCATCACCTACAGCAATGGTCTGTTCCAGAGAAATTCCCATATTGTCGGCAATTTCACGGAGCAATAAAGCCTTACGTGCGCCATCTACGATATGGCCTTTGACTTCACCCGTCACCACGCCATCCTGCACATCCAGAACGTTGGCATGAACTTCATCAATTCCCAGTTTGGCTTGCAGATATTCTGCAAAATACTGGAATCCACCAGACAGAATTGCGGTACGGTAGCCCAGTGCTTTCAGGGTTGAAATCAGGCGTTCTGCACCTTCAGTCACGGTCAGACGCTCAGCAATTTTTGGCAATACCGATGCATCCATGCCTTTTAATAAAGCAACACGGGCACGGAAACTTTGCTGGAAGTCCAGCTCGCCCTGCATCGCGCGTTCAGTGATTTCAGAGACTTGGATACCGACACCAGCTTCGATCGCCAGCTCATCAATGACTTCCTGCTCGATCAGGGTCGAGTCCATGTCAAAGCAGACCAGACGACGGTTACGGCGGTAAGCATTATCTTCCTGTACTGCCACATCGACATTCAGGTTATTCGACAGGCTTAAGCAGGCTGCACGCATGGCTGCTGCATCCAGCATCTGGCCTTTCAGACCAAACTGTACACAGGCACGTTTAGGGCCAGTATTGGAACCATCCAGCTCAGGACGGCCAGAAAGACGGGTTACGGTTTCAATATTGAAGCCCTGACTCGACACAATCTGGGTCACGGCTTGCAGATGAGAGGCATTTAATTCCGGGGCCAATGCCGTTACGATATAACGCGTGCGGCCGCCCTCTCTTACCCACTGTTCATATTCAGCAGCAGAGATTGGTTTAAAGCGCACTGTTAACCCGATATCATGTGCTAGAATCAGGATTTCCTTCATGGCTAATGCTGTTGCAGTTTGGTCATCAGACGATACAACAATACCTAAGGTCAGTTGATTATGAATGACCGCTTGCCCCACATCTAGAATCTGTAAGGAATGAGCGGACAAAACCTGCATTAATCGTGTAAATTGATTAGGCTGGTCGGGTCCTAAGAATGATATAAGAATGATTTCTCGCATGAATTGACTCGGGTCTGAGCTACAACTATTGTTAGAATCATAATCGAAATTGAACAGAATTGCCTTGGAAGTTTACGTTGAATGCGCCTAGACAAGGGCTATTTGCTAGCCTACTGATTGTAAGTTTTGCTCTGCATACCTTTTTACTGGTATTGGCAACGACTCACCAACTGAATGATAACCGTGCCAACCAGGGACAGCTCATGACGAGCCAACTGGTCACAGACAGCCTGGCGGAGCTTGAACCGGCGAACCGCGTTTCTCTGGCACTTCTGGCCAACCGTTATGCGACTAACCCAAGCGTTGCTTCAATTCGTATCCTGGATGCGAATGGTCAGGTTTTAGCCACTGGTGGGCTGACCAAGACCCGTGATGGGGAAGTTTTTGTCCGTGATGCCCTGCAAAACGAGAAAAAAGTCGGTGTGATTGAAATCACCCTGATTGAGCCAAGTATTGGTGAAATTCTGCGGACTCAATGGCTTGCCATTCTGTTCTCTTTCATTATTCATGGTTTGCTTTGGGTCGGTTATCGTGCGGTAGCGCGTCCAAGCCGTACCGAGTATCTGGCACGTATCAATAATGAATCGCGACTGAAATTCGAGATTCAGACTTTAACTCAGGCATTAGAACAGGAAAAGCATAATGCTGCCCTCGCCATTGCCCAGGCACAGCAAGCCCTGAAAAACAAACCGAAAGAAAAAGACAGTAAATCTGTGGTCCTAGATACCGATAGCCTGAGCTTGAACATTCAGTTCTATGATCCAAAACAGTTGCTAGATAGTGTGAATAAGACGGTATCGGTTCCTTATTTCAATCTGTGCCAGATTTTCCTGAATAAAGCGACTGAACTGTGCATCCAGCACTACAAACTGAACAGCACGGATATTTGTACCGTACACAAGTTTGATGAAAAAGGTGCCAGTATCAGTATTGCGGCAGAGAAGCCAGATGCCCTCGCCTGTCTGACCATGATCAGTTCAGTATTCCAGTTGCTTTCAGAAGTCCTGTATAAGCGTTATCGCGAAGAAAAACGTTTTGTCCTGCAGACACGTAGCGCAATTTCTTCAGCCGTTGAAGAAATGCAGCTTAATTCCGTTCAGGCTGCAGAACGTCTGGTTCAGCAACTAGTCGCTAAGGAAAGTGCACTGCATGTTCCTAATGCCCTGTTGAAACAAATCGCGGACCACTTTGAGCTGGTCAGCATGCCAAATCCGACCAATGTTCTGACCCGTCATGCCTTTGTGGTTAATGGGATGGATGCAGAAAGTGCTGAACTGGCGCAAAGCTTCAGAACCGAGATTCTCAAATCGAAACAGTCTAAAGCGTCCTAAGTCACAGACAGCAAAAAGCCCGATTGAATATCGGGCTTTTTATATGAGAGAAATAAAATCTTCAGCAGTCAGGATGTTATCTACCCGCGGAGGTATCTTGTGCTGATTCGGATTCAATTGTCTTGCTTTTAGCAGCCCAGTACGTCGCCAAGGCTGGCCCAGAAATATTATGCCATAGGCTGAAAATGGCACTTGGAACCGCAGTAATGGGAGACGCGGCAAAATGGGTCGCAGCCAACGCTACCCCTAAACCAGAATTCTGCATTCCCACTTCAATCGAAACCGCGCGACAATCGATTTCTGCTAACTTAAATATTCGGCTGGCCCAATAACCCAGTAAATAGCCCATTCCATTGTGTAAAGCCACAAGACCCAAAATCATTAAACCAGATTCCAGAATCTGGGTTTTACTGCCGGCAATAATTGCCGCCACAATTGCGACAATGGCAATCACCGAAATTACTGGCATTACCTGGATATAGCCTTCTACCCTGGTTTTTAGAAGGGCACGGACAATCAAACCTAAAATGATTGGAAACAGCACCACTTGCAGAATCGAAATCAGCATGGATAAGGCATTAATTTCAATCCATTGGCTGGCCAGCAGATAAAAAATTGCCGGAGTCAAAAGCGGTGCCAATAAAGTTGATACCGAAGTACACGCCACAGACAAGGCTGTATTGCCTTTAGCCATATAGGTAATCACATTTGATGCCGTACCACCTGGACAGCAGCCTACCAGAATCACACCAATCGCAATTTCAGCCGGAAGCTGGAATAGCTGACAGAGCAAAAAGGCTAACCCTGGCATCACCATAAACTGAGCCACGACCCCAATCGCAACGGCCTTGGGACTTTGCAAGATACTTTTAAAATCACCTGGCGTCATGGTCATGCCCATGCCGAACATGATCAGACCCAGCATCCAGGGAATATAGGCGCGTAACCAGACAAAAAGATCCGGCAGCATCAAGGCAATGGCTGAAAACAGAATGACCCATAGAGCAAAGGTCTTTTGGACAAACTGGCTAAATTGAAGAAGTGCTGACATGGGAAAATCCAAGTGTCATGAAAAAGAAATCAAGGCATCTGTGGATGCCTCAAAGTAAACAAACCATTGCATAATGGCAAATGGCCCTAATCGCCTTAAGTCAGCGCTTAGGCAGCATTAATAATATCTTTCAGATAAATCCGTTTTACACCCTGTGCCAGCATGTCCTGCCAGGCATGTTGTAGCGAACCGTTCAGGTCTATACCTTTGGTGGCATCCGCAATGACATAGGCCTTAAAGCCGAGTTTGCAGGCATCCATCGCAGTCCAGGCCACACAAAAATCAGTCGCGATACCCACGATGAATACGGTATTAATACCGCGCTCACGTAAATAGCCGGCCAGACCGGTACTGGTTTTTTGATCAGCTTCCATAAAGGCGGAGTAACTGTCGATATTTTGATGAAAGCCTTTGCGGATAATCAGTTGAGCTTGCGGAAGGTTCAGCTCCGGATGGAATTCAGCATCCTCAGTCCCTTGTACACAATGACTCGGCCAAAGGACCTGAGAACCATAATCCAGCTGAATCGTGTCATAGGCTGCTTGAGCAGGATGATTGTCTGCAAAGGAGATATGCTCTGCCGGATGCCAATCCTGAGTCAGCACAATATTCTGAAAGTACTGCCCCAATCGGTTGATATTCGGAATAATCTGATCGGCATTGGTAACAGCCAGATTTCCACCTGGGGTAAATCCTTTTTGTACATCCACCACAATCAGCGCCGCATTTTGCATCATTTTCATCCCTTGAAATCTGAGTTTGCATCCAAGCATAGCTTAAAACTAAAGAAAATTTTTAGCCCTTTAGGTAAAAATAGAATGACTCTGCATTCTGATAAAACGCATGATGAGTTAACTGTAAAAGCTATTGCTCTCCAAAACATAGAAAGAATTTGTCTTAAGCTGAACTGATACTGGAAAATAAAAAGCCTGCATCAGTGCAGGCTTTTCGGATATTCATCTTTTTATTTTTAAACCTTGGTACGGCTGACCAGGAGTAGCATACATACCGCAGAGATTACGATACATGGAATCGCTGCCGAGATCACCCCTGCTGCACCGAAGCCTGCTGTCAGTAGCTGACCCGCAATTGCAGGGCCAAGCATGGCGCCGATACGGCCAACTGCGGAAGCAACACCTACCCCTGTACCACGTACTTCAGTTGGGTAAACGATACTACCGAAGGCATAGAGTACACCCTGACAGCCAATCACAAAGGCACCTGCCAGTGCTGCGGCCATGTACATTTGCTCAAGTGAGCTTGCACCGTTCAACGCTAATAGACCCGCCAGGATACCACCGTACATCAATAGAATGACATACGCTTTTTTCAGGCGATCCGTCAGCATACCCAAAATCACGGTACCAATCGTTGCAGTCACCATAAAGTAGAACTGTGCAGTTGAACCATCTTTACGGGTGAAGCCCAGTTCCATGAACAATGATGGCAACCAGCTCAACATAATGTACACCACCATCAGGGTGAAGAAGTAACTCACCCAGATGCAAAGCGTACGAAGCAAGTTGTCAGAGTTAAACAGATCCTTGAATGAACCCTGAGGAGATGCTGCACGTTCTGCGGCTGTCTTGTTTTGTGTCTTTAAGTATTCTTTAGATTCAGGCAGACACAACATCATCAGTGGAATCACGATGATGGGTAATAAACCACCTAAGTAAAAAACATTTTTCCAGTTTGCACCGAATTCAGTTGCTGCGATTAAAGACAAGATTGCTGCACCGACTGGCATACCACAGTACATCAGGCCCACGGCACGTCCACGGTTTTGTGGAGCCACGGCTTCAGAAGCCAGCGTGATTAAGATTGGCATTGCACCGCCAAGACCCGCACCCGCCAGAAAACGAACTGCCAGCAAACTGTGGAAACTGTTCACCCACACGGTACATAAGGTAAATAGTGCAAAAATTGCGGTTGACCAGATTAAAACTTTCTTACGACCAATACGGTCCGCGAATCGACCACCGACCAGTGCACCAGGCAATAAGCCCAGAATCCCTGCACTAAAAAACACACCCAATTGTGAGCTATCCAGACCAAAGTGCTCACGAATACCAGCAGCGGCAATCCCGGCAGCCTGAATATCCAGGCCTTCAATCACAGCAATCAGAAAGCAGATCCCTACCGTGATGATCGCGTGCTTATTGTCTGATTTTTCCATTGGAATATCCTTGTTCAATCAGCGTTCAAAAGAGAGGCCATCATCTATGAGCGCTCAAATAGAATTAACTACCAATAAGTTGAACAATTTGCTCGGATATACTGAAAAATCCAGAAAATTGATGACCTTAAGATGCTGTTCGATAAAGTCAAAAAAGCAATTAATGAGAAGTATTAAAATCCCAGTATTTTTGGATTTAGACTTATACATCAAACCCGGAAATTCAACAGTGAGAAAAATTCGGGGCCGATCACTAATACGAAAAAAAGATTAGTTCAGGCATTTTTGCTTTTTATTCATCATAAATGAGGTTTATTATTCGATATATTTTAGCTCTTAATTCATCGAATATAAATATTAATACTCCCCTAAAACACCATAAAAGAATGTTTTCTAAATCTATTTAATTCACTTAAGTGACTTATTCTGTGTATTTTTTCCTGAAAAAATGAATTCATTAGCTTTCATCCTGCTGGAGGATAAAGGATGATTTGGACAGCAAAAAATCATAACGATTAAAACTTGATTGTTGCCTAGAGGCTTTGTATAAAGAATTCAGTGGCTTTTACTAAAGCATATTGTTCTTATGCGTTTGATCAGTCATAATTTGCATAAGCAATATTCAATTCAGTGCAAATCTATTGAATTTGCTACAAATCAAAATACAAACCCATCCCAAATATGTTTTCTCATTCTCTTCGGATGGACAAATAGGATAGTTTTTTAAAATGACTCAGCAAGCACAGACCATTCAGGGTTCCATAGTCGCAATCGTCACCCCCATGTTTGAAGATGGCAGCGTAGATTGGAAGGGTCTCGAGAAGCTGGTTGAGTGGCATATTGCAGAAGGTACCAACAGTATCGTCGCGGTTGGTACCACTGGTGAAGCATCAACGCTCAGCATGAGCGAGCACACCCAAGTGATCAAAGAAATCATTCGTGTTGCCAACAAACGTATTCCTATCATTGCCGGTACAGGCGCAAACTCGACTCGTGAAGCAATCGAGCTAACTCAGGAAGCCAAAGAACTTGGCGCTGATGCTGCCCTGCTGGTTACTCCTTACTACAACAAACCGACTCAGGAAGGTTTATACCAGCATTATAAAGCCATTGCTGAAGCGGTTGACCTACCTCAAATTCTTTATAACGTTCCAGGCCGTACTGGCGTGGATATGGCTAATGAAACCGTGATCCGTCTGGCAGATATTCCACAGATCGTGGGCATTAAAGATGCAACAGGTGATGTAGCCCGTGGTGCTGCCCTGATTGAAGGTCTGGCAGGTAAAAACATGACCGTTTACTCAGGTGATGATGCAACTGCCTATGAGTTAATGGGTCATGGTGCCAAAGGCAATATTTCTGTGACTGCCAACGTTGCACCAAAAGTCATGAGTGAAGTATGTGCTGCAGCCATTGCAGGCGATGCTGCACGTGCTGAAGAGCTCAATGCTCAGGTTGCAAATTTACACAATATTCTATTTTGCGAATCAAACCCAATTCCTGTGAAATGGGCTCTCCATGATATGGGCTTAATTGGTACAGGTATTCGCCTTCCATTAACACCACTTGCAGAACAATATCGCGCTCCGCTTCATGAGGCACTTGTAGAAGCGAGCGTCATTAAATAAAGAGCAACGATTATGCAATTACGTTTAGGACTTACCCTGGCACTTTCAGTATTCAGTTTAGCAGGTTGTAGTTCAATGGCCTTTAAAAACGGTACCTTGGACTATAAAGAAACAACCACGCTGCAACCATTGCAATATCCTGAAGGGTCAATGGTTCGTCCTGCAACGCCTTTGTACCCTGCTCCGACAGTGGATCCGCTTGCCCTGGAAAATGCACCAAAACTTGAAAATCAGCGTGGTAACCGCTTTGCGATACCACGCCCTACTGCACAGCCAGTAAATTCAACTCAAGCAGATGAAACTCAAGAAAATTTTTCAGGAAAGCCGCAATTAGTCACTGACGGAAATCAAAATCCACTGCTCAAAATTGATGGAAATGCTGCTACAATATGGCAATACACTCTTGCCACGCTTAGCAGCCTTAACCATTCTATCGTTGGTCAAAATAAAGATCGTTATGAAGTAACGATTCAGGTTGATCAGCAAACCTATGTTTTAAGACTCTCTCCCGCAGGTTCGAGTAACACCCTGGCTGTGTTTAATCCCGATAACAGTTTTGCCGACCGCGAAAAAGCAGCAGAACTGTTAAACCAGATTTACCAAAATTGGCCAGCCTAGACATTTTCTAGGCATTTTTTTTTGTAGAAGGTTCCCTCATGTTAAAACAAACCTTGCTCTATACTGGTAAAGCGAAATCTGTCTATACCACGGACAGTGAAGACCACCTGATTTTAGTTTTTCGTGACGATGCGTCCGCATTCAATGGCGAAAAAATCGAACAACTGGATCGTAAAGGTAAGGTGAATAACCGTTTTAACGCCTTCATCATGGAAAAGCTGGCTGCTGCTGGTATTGAAACTCATTTTGAGAAACTGCTGACACCGACTGAAGTGCTGGTGAAAAAACTTAAAATGATTCCAGTAGAATGTGTGGTACGTAACTATGCTGCGGGTTCTTTATGCCGTCGTCTGGGTGTAGAAGAAGGTAAAGAATTAACTCCTCCTACATTCGAATTGTTCTTCAAGGATGACGCGCTAGGCGATCCAATGGTGAACGAATCTCAAGCGATTGCTTTAGGTTGGGCGACTGCTGAACAACTGGCAAAAATGAAAGAACTGACTTACCAAGTGAACGATGTGCTTAAAGCATTATTCGAAGCGGGTAATATGCTTTTGGTTGACTTTAAACTTGAATTTGGTGTGTTCCACGACCGTATCGTACTGGGTGACGAATTCTCTCCAGACGGTTGCCGTCTATGGGATAAAGACACCAAGAAAAAACTGGATAAAGACCGTTTCCGTCAAGGCCTAGGCGGCGTGGTTGAAGCGTACGAAGAAGTTGCTGCACGTTTAGGTATCAATCTTGAAGATATCTAAGCACTAGTAATGCTTCAAAGAACCGGGTTAATAGCCCGGTTTTTTATTATCTAATCTTATGATCGAAAAAATGAATTTTATTAATAAAAATGATCGTTTTTACATTATTCAATGCATGCCTTAATATTAGTGCATCCCAGCAACATCCCCAGCAGATGCAATCCATCTGATGTTGCTGACTAGATTTATACCCTTACCCTCTAGGATGTATCTCCCCCAAGACATCCTATTTCAGCCCAATTCTCCTTGAATTGGGCTTTTTTTTGCTTATTGCTGCTGTTGTTCCTGCTGCCAGCGACGTTGTTGCAGACGTTCGCCTTCTACTTCACGCTTATTACGTGCCGATTCGTACAGCTTGGTGCCTTTCAGCTCAGGCGGCAGGTAATCTTGCAGGACAAAATGTTCCGGATAGTTGTGCGGATACAGATAATTTACCCCATAGCCCTGCTCTTTCATCATTTTGGTCGGTGCATTACGTAGATGTAAAGGCACTGGCAAATTGGCCGTTTTTTCAGCCAGATCCATCGCCTTGTTAATCGCCAGATAGGTACTATTACTTTTGGCACTAGTCGCCAGGTAAACCGCACATTGTCCCAGAATAATCCGGCATTCCGGCATGCCAATCGCTTGAACTGAGCGGAAGCATTCGCCCGCCAGCAACAAGGCATTCGGATTGGAATTGCCAATATCTTCTGATGCTGCAATCAGCATACGGCGGGCAATAAAGACCGGATCTTCACCACCTTTGAGCATACGCGCCATCCAGTACAGGGCAGCATCCGGATCACTGCCACGAATCGACTTGATGAAGGCCGAAACCAGATCATAGTGCTGTTCGCCAGATTTGTCATAACGGGCAATATTCTGCTGTGCGACTTTGACCACAATCGCATTGGTAATGATATTTTCCTGGTCAGCCTCAAAGGTACTGGCAATCAGATCCAGCAAATTGAGGGCCTTACGCGCATCCCCAGCGGCAAACTGCAATAAGGCGTCAAATTCTTCAATCTGGATATAGCGTTCCTGCAGAAATTTGTCAGTCTGAATCGCCTGAGTCAGTAAAGTCTGAATCGCTTCATCACTCAGCGCATTTAAGGTATAGACCTGACAACGTGACAGCAAGGCACTATTGACTTCAAAAGATGGATTTTCCGTCGTCGCACCAATCAAGGTAATTTTGCCTTTTTCGACGGCATTCAGCAGTGCATCCTGCTGGGATTTATTAAAACGGTGAATCTCGTCAATAAACACCACGGGCGTCAGCAGATCACCACTTTCTGCAATGACTTCACGCAACTCCTTCACACCAGTATTAAGTGCAGACAGGCTGATAAATGGCCGGTCCACCGCTTGGGCAAGTAGCAAGGCAATTGTGGTTTTACCTACTCCAGGTGGCCCCCAGAAGATAATCGATGGTAAATGCCCCTGGTCAATCATTTGACGTAGAGGTGCATTCTCTCCAAGCAAGTGATCCTGCCCGATAATTTCTGTAAGGTCGCGAGGCCGCAAGCGTTCTGGAAGCGGGATATGACTGTCTGACATCTTATTATTGGCTCAAATTAAATTCTGCTTTCATTCTAACACCGGTAGTTTTGATTCCAATATTTCAAACATTTATGAGAAAAATTTAATTTATGTAAGAAAGCTCTATTTTTTTTACAATGAATGGATTAATCTTATGAAAAGTAGATAAATAGAACATGATTAATTACAGGTGAATAACCTTGTAAATTTCACATTGTCTCATATTAATTAGAATGGACTTGAGCAACTGATTGGATGCTCTTTGGGTGGTATCGGTGGGGATGCATGAAGCATAATAAATCTAGACGAACAACTGCAGAATGCGCTGAGTCGCTTATTTCAACCTCGATACAATCTTCTAATGAACAACAGGCAAAATACAGATTATTACAGGATCTAATCAATGATGTGCCACATCCACTCTGGGTGCTGGGCAAGGATAATATTGAGTATTTTAATCAGGCACTTTCGGATTATTTAGGCACCAATTTAAGTGAATATGGTCCTAAAGAATGGCAAAGCCTGATTCATCCAGATGATCAACCAGCGTTTTCTAAGCAATGGCATGCTGCCCTGAATCAGCAACAAGGCTTTAATACCCAGTGCCGGATTAAATCGGCCGATTCCAGCTACCGTATGTGTGCCTTGGCCATCAAGTTTCAGCATACAGCGGAACATCTGCTGCAATGGTCAGTATCCCTGACCGATATTCATGAATATTTTGAGATTCAGCAACAGCTGTCTCAGGTGATTTCTACCCAGAAAAATATGCTGGATGCCAGTGTCGACTGTATTAAAGTCATGTCTCCACAAGGCGAGATCCGTCATATCAATCAGTCGGCCTGTCATAAGTTAGGGATTGATCCTGAACAGCAGCCTGCCCCGCATTTATGGTTAAACCTGTTACCCGCTGAAGTTAAAAAAACCGGACAACGCGCTTTAAAACAGGCTGCTCAAGGCTTAAATAGCCGTTTTGTAGAAAAAGCCCAGACGGAGAATCAGGACCCAGAATATTGGGATCATTTGCTGACTCCAGTTCTGGACGAAAATAATACTCCCCAAAATATCTTGTGTGTTTCACGCAATATCAGCCAGCAAAAAATAGCCGAAAGCCGTTTAAAAGCCGTGATTCAGCGTGATGAACTGACCGGACTGTATAATCGTAATGCCTTTTATAAGACCTTTAAACAGGTGCTGCTAAAAGCCAAGCAACAGCAAATGATGGTTGGCCTGCTCCTGATCGACTTGGACTATTTCCGGCATATCAATGACACCCTGAGTCATATTGCTGGAGATCATCTGCTACATGTCTTGGGCAAGCGTTTTCAGGCCTGTTTTGGCTCCAACAATATAGTCGTTGCCCGTCTCGGTGGAGATGAGTTTGCCATTCTGGTCAAAAACTTGGAAAACGAAGCCCAGCTGATTAATACCGCACAACTGGCCTATGCTCAACTAGAACAACCAGTGAGTTATGTCGGCCATCGTATGAGTATCGGCATGAGTATTGGTTGTACCGTTTATCCGCGTGATGCCCAGAATAGTTCCAACCTGCTGAAATGTGCCGATATTGCCCTGAATGATCTGAAAAATAGTGGTCGTGGCGGGATTCGCATGTTTAATCAGGAGATGTTCAGATCACTGGAAAACATGACCAAACAACTGACGCTGGCACGCAAGATTATTCATGCGGATCAGATCATTCCTTATTATCAGCCTAAGGTCCGTCTCTCCGATGGTGAGGTGATTGGTTTTGAGGCCTTATTGCGTTGGCAGGATCAACAGCATCAGATCCAGTTACCCTCTCATATTTTTTCAGCGTTCCAGGACTATGATCTGGCTTCGCGCATCAGTGAAACCATGCAGCTAAAAGTCTTTGAGGATATGAGCCGCTGGCAGGCCGAAGGTCTGGATATACTGCCGATTTCAATCAATGCAGCTCCAGTTGAATTCCTGCGCGATGACTATGCTGAGAAATTTCTGGCTCGTCTGTCCCGATTCGATATTCCTGCGCATAAGGTTGAGCTGGAAATTACCGAGCAGAGCTTGTCTGAAGGCGGAGCCAATTATGTGATCCGGGCACTTAACCTGCTGAAAAAACATGGAATTCATATTTCTCTGGATGACTTCGGTACCGGTCATTCTTCCCTGACCCGTTTGCAGGAATATCCGGTCGACTGCATCAAGATTGATCGCAACTTTGTAGAACGCATGAACAATGATCCGTCTGCGCTGGCCATTGTCAAAGCCATTACCCAGATTGGTTCCAGTATTTCTCTGGATGTATTGGTCGAAGGCATTGAAAATACTGAACAACTGGACACGCTGATCAATTGTGATTGCCAGATCGGACAAGGTTTTTATTTTTATCGTCCTATGTCCGGGTCTTCAGCACAGCAACTGCTACAACAGGCAGCTTAATTTTTTTATTTAATCATTTGACGGGGTTGGATTGCGCTAATCATTAGCGCACCCAGCGCACGATATATTCATCAATTTCATCTTCATCAATATCGACTTCACTTAAGCAGCGACCAGCAGCGGATTTTTTGGCCTGAATCACGCTTTGTCGTGAACCCGTCTTCAGATAATGCCAGGATGGCAGGCTTTTCCCTTCAGCAACTCGGCGATAAGCACAGCTTGAGGGTAACCAGTGAATAGTGTCCAGTTTCTCAGGTGTCAGCTGGATACAATCCGGCACATATTGCAGCCGGTTCGGATAATCCGAACAGCGGGCAGTTTTGCAGTCCAGTAATTTGCAAGCCACTTTGGTATAGGCGACTTCGTGGGTGTCTTCATCTTCCAGCTTGATCAGGCAGCAAAGCCCACAACCGTCACAAAGCGCTTCCCATTCTTCTGGCGTCAGCTCAGTGAGACTATATTTTTTCCAGAAGTATGGACGTAAGGCATCAGACATAATCAAAACGGCTATGGTAAAAATCAGCTTATTATACCAAGTCTCAACAAAGGAAATGTAGGGACGTGAATCTTATTAATATCACGTAAACTATTGTTAAATCAGAGACAGTACATCAACAAAACACTAACAGTGCCCAAAATCGAATATTCCTATACTGGATTTGAGAATAAAAACACATGGAGAATTGATATGTTTCGCTGGGCTATTATTTTTGCTGTGATTGCCTTGATTGCCAGTCTACTTGGTTTCGGTGGAGTAGCAGGCTTATCTAAGGATTTCGCAATTATCTTATTGGTGATTGCCGTTATTCTTGCCATTGTTGGTTTCCTTTCTCGCGGCAAGGTCTAGCGACTGAGTTCTGCTTAAGGAAAAGTTTCCTACAGAAAAAACAAGAGCCATTTGGCTCTTGTTTTTTTATGCGCCCAAAATGAATTACGGTTTGATATGGCGTGGTCTGAAACCAGCAGCGACCAATGCGGCCAAATACGCCACGACTCCTACCACACATAAAATCAGCACTTCCAGTACACGCATCCACTGTGATACATCACCATTGTACCAGCTCAGTGCATAGGCCAAGGCTGCAATCATCACCACATTGGCAAACATGAATTGCATAAAGATTTTTTTCCAGTGTGCGCCAAAACGGAAAATATTGCGTTGATGCAGATAGAAATACAGCAGACCTGCATTGACCATGGCTGAACCGGTTGAAGCCAGTGCCAGTGCCATATGCTCCGCTTCCCAATGAATCAGCTTAAAGAAACCAATAAAGATCACGTTCAGAATCGCATTGGCTGCCACGGCCATTAAACCGACGCGTACCGGTGTACGGGTATCCTGCTGGGCATAGAAGCCGGGAGCAAAGACTTTAATCAGCATAAAGGCAATCACACCACCACTCATACATTGCAGTGCCAAGGCAGTCATCTGGGTATCTTCAAAGGTAAACTGTCCACGTTCAAACAATGCCTGAATAATCGGTGTTGACAGCATGAACAAGGCAATACTGGCTGGTAGACCCACCAGTACGATGACTTTCGCTGCCCAGTCCATCATGCCACGGAATTTTTCCGGATTCTTTTCCGTATGCTGTGTGGATAAAGACGGCAGAATTACGGTACCGATTGCGACACCGATCAGACCCAATGGCAACTCGGTCATCCGTTCAGCACTATACAGCCACGACACTGAACCATCCTGCATAAAAGAAGCCCAAACCGTATTCAGTAACAGATTGATCTGTGTGACAGATACACCAAACAGAGCCGGTAGCATCAGTTTCATGATGCGATCCACCCCTTCATGTTTGAAGTCTACTTTCGGTGGAATCAGCAGGTTTTTACGCCATAATTCTGGAATCTGGATCGCCAGTTGTAAAATCCCGGCAATCACAACGGCCCAGCCTAATGCCATAATCGGCTCTGCCATAAAAGGCGTGAGCCAGAGCGCACCAGCAATCATGGCGATATTCAATAAAACCGGAGCAAAGGCTGGCGTACTGAAAGAGCCATAACTGTTAAGAATACTGCTGGCAAAAGCCGTTAATGACATAAATAGCAGGTAGGGAATGGTCAGGCGGAACATGTCTGTGGCCAGCGCAAACTTTGCTTCATCGCCATGGAACCCAGGCGCATAGATATACATGATCACCGGTGCGGCAATGATGGCAATTATGGTCAGGGTGGTCATGAAAGTGGCCAGACAGCCAAAGACCCGGCTGATCAGGATCTGCACTTCTGCATGGGTACGACTGGTCTTATATTCAGTCAGTACCGGAATAAAGGCTTGGGAGAATGCCCCTTCTGCAAAGAGTCGTCTGAAAAAGTTTGGAATACGAAATGCCACCACGAAGGTATCGAAATCTTTACCGGCACCGAATACATTCAGTAAAACCACATCCCGGACCAATCCCAGAACCCGCGACAACATGGTCATCGCACTGACAATTACGGTCGAACGCCAAAGCGCCATCCTATTCACCTAATAATTAATTTGGGCCTATTGTAATGAAACTTGCAAAAGAAGTTCATTGCTTAATCACATGACTTCCTGAAGGGTCATGGGTTCTTATAATGTTGTAACTGGGCACGAAAAGCACACCAGTCAAAATATGGTCCCGGATCGGTTTTACGTCCCGGTGCAATGTCCGAATGTCCGGCAATATGCTGTTGCATTTTTGGATAATAGTCTTGTAAACAGGCGGTGACTTTGACCAAGGCATCATATTGTGCCTGTTCAAACGGCAGGTCATCACTGCCTTCCAGTTCAATCCCGATGGAATAATCATTACATTCTTTTTTGGCCAGATAGCTGGAACGACCTGCATGCCAGGCTCGGTCATTGAAATTCACAAACTGCAGCACTTCACCAGAACGCAAAATCAGCAGATGCGCCGACACCTGCATGCCTTCAATAGTCCGAAAATACGGATGCACTGACCACTCCAGCTGATTCTGAAAAAACTGTTCAATATAGCCACCACCAAACTGTGACGGCGGCAGACTGATGTTATGGATCACCAGTAACTGGATGTCGGTATGTTCAGGCCGCTGATTAAAATTTGGAGAAGGGATCTGGCGCGCCCCGAGCAATTGCCCGTCCCGGATTTGAAACTCAGCTGCCTGTTGCATAAAACTGTCCTGTACAAAAATAAAATCTGCAATATCAGGATTGCAGCCGGCTTAATGCTAAAACTTTCATAGGCAAATCTCAATTCATCCCGGCAGGCTGTATGAAAAATCGCTCATTTTAATGTAACGGTGTTAAGATAACGCACAATTTTTCACGGCTAAAAAAGATACGGAAATACTCATGAGCATATCTCAGGCTTTGCTAGAACAGTCGATTCAGATCAATATTCAACAGGCACTCTCCGAAGATATTGGCGATGGTGACATTACTGCCCTGCTGACTCCTGAAGATGAACAGGCGACTGCCACGATTATTAGCCGTGAAGCAATGGTTCTTGCTGGTCAGCCTTGGGTCAATGCCCTGATTCAGGCCTATGATCCGAGTGTAGAAGTGATCTGGCTAAAAAATGACGGCGATCATGTCGCTGCCAATGAAGCTTTTCTAAAACTGGCCGGTTCTGCACGTAGCCTACTGACTGTAGAACGCCCTGCCCTGAACTTTGTACAGACGCTGTCTGCAGTTGCGACCAAAACAGCAACCTATGTCAAAGAGTTGGACGGTCTGCATACCAAGCTCTTAGATACCCGTAAAACGCTGCCAGGCTTACGTATTGCCCAAAAATATGCTGTTGCTGTCGGTGGTGGTCAGAATCACCGTCTGGGCCTATTCGATGCCTTTTTGATTAAAGAAAATCATATTATGGCAGCCGGCGGCATTCGCCAGGCGATTGCCATGGCCCACCAGATTGCACCGGGTAAACCAGTTGAAGTGGAAGTTGAAACCTGGGATGAACTGAATCAGGCCCTAGAAGCCGAGGCTGATATCGTGATGCTGGATAATTTCAGTCAGCAGCAAATGATTGATGCCGTTAAACATGTGGCTGGTCGCTGTAAACTGGAAGCTTCAGGCAATATCACCATTGATAACTTACGTGAAGTGGCGAGTACAGGCGTAGATTATATTTCGATGGGCGTACTGACCAAAGATGTCAAAGCCATTGACCTGTCGATGCGTTTTAATGGTTAAAGTCTTATTATTAAAAAAGGGTGCCACAGCACCCTTTTTCTTATTCTCAAGAATATAAATCATAGAGGTTGAATGGCCTCTACTCTGTTAATTGGTATCACTTCCTCGTTCCATATTTGCACCATCGCGGTTTTTATCACGAGAATTCGAATCGCAGGCAGTTAAACCCAGCACAGCAAATACTGAAAATGCCATTAACCATATTTTCATGTTATACCCCTCTGAATGAGATTTGGTTAAAAGATCATCGCTTAAAACAGAGGTTACACAGTAGACAGATCCTGTTCATTTTTTGTCAGGCAATGTGTAGGTACAATAAAAAACGCATCCGAAGATGCGTTTTTTACAACTTGAAAAGCTTACCAGCCCAAAGCTTCTTGCTGTTTCTTGATCAGTTCCTGAATCCCTTTTTCAGCCATGGCCAGCATGTCATTGCATTGCTCACGGGTAAATGGCTTATCTTCAGCAGTACCTTGGATTTCAATAAATTCACCTGCCTGAGTCATCACGACATTCAAGTCAGTCTGACAGTTTGAATCTTCTTCATAGCAAAGATCCAGCAGTACTTCATCTTTAAAGATACCTACAGAAATGGCTGCTACCAGACCTTTAAGTGGGTCCTGTTTGATTTTCTTTTTCTCAAGCAATACATTCATGGCATCAATCAGTGCTACTGCAGCACCCGTAATTGATGCAGTACGGGTACCGCCATCTGCCTGGATCACATCACAGTCAATGGTGATGGTATTTTCGCCGAGTTTTTTCAGGTCGACCATTGAACGTAGGCTACGACCGATCAGACGCTGGATTTCCTGAGTACGGCCACTTTGTTTGCCGCGAGCAGCTTCACGATCACTACGGGTATGTGTTGAACGTGGCAGCATGCCATATTCCGCTGTTACCCAGCCTTGACCCTGACCTTTCAGGAAACGTGGTACAGAGCTGTCCACACTGGCAGTACACAGCACTTTGGTATGACCAAATTCAACCAATACGGAACCTTCCGCATAACGTGTATAGTTACGGGTAATTTTCACTTCACGTAATTGATCTAATGCTCGTTGGTCGATACGCATAATAGGTCCTGCTGTTGACTAAAAATAATTGCGGCTCAGTATAACAGAAGCCTCCGCCAAGATTGGAACAGAGGACAGATCATTTACAAAATCACTGGACACGCTTTGCTTATATAGATTTTTCAGTCCATCTGCTCTACTGCGATGAGCAGATCTTTTTTGCTAAACTACAGATCTGCCGAAGGAAAATCCCTATGTCTTTACGTGAAGAACGCAAGCAACAAAGCCGCCAGGCCCTCCTCGATGCTACCTTGGCATTGAGCAGCCGTGGCCATGCCTTTAGCAGCATCAGCCTGCGTGAAATCACTCATGAAGTCGGACTGGTGCCTGCCGCATTTTATCGACACTTTCAGAATATGGATCAGTTGGGACTAGAACTTCTGGATCAGGTTTCAATTCATCTCAAAGGTGTGCTGAATCAGTTGGGACCTGCAGATTTTTCTCTGGATGAGCTTTCAGCCATGATCGAACTGTTTTTTCAGGCAGTTGATGCCCATTCCGAAGCCTGGACATTTGTCAGTGCCGAACGTTGGGGCGGTTCTATCATTCTCAGACAAGGGATTGAGCGGGAAATTCATTATCTGACCCAAGATTTAAGGCATACCCTGGAACAGATTCCAGCCGTCCAGCAATCTCCTTCTCCAGCCGAATTAACCGCACTGGCACAGATCTTAGTTCCTCTCGCATTAAACTGGGCTATGGGCTGGATTCAGCTTCAGGCACAGCCTGATCCCGAACTGCGACAAACTCGGATAAATGACTTCAAAGCGCAAAGCCTAAAGCAGTTAGAACTGTTATTTCGTGGAATTTTATCTCAAACCTGAGGTCTCATCTGAGTGAAATCTATTTCACAATTCAATTTTATCCTGACATAAAAAAACCCGCATACAGCTGCGGGTTTTTAGATTCATGCAGATCTGGTGTTATTTAGCTTTACGCTCTTTTTCAACCAGATAATTCACCACTTGAACCACTTTGGCATCATCGCCCTGAACTACATACTTACCATTTACGGTTACCGCTGGTACGCCGCTTAACTGATAAGTCGCAGCCAGATTTTTGGCCTGTGCGATTTTTGAAGAAATCGGGAATGATTTATAAGTGGTATTAAATTTCGCTTCAGAAATACCATAACGGGTATAGAACTTGGCCAATTGAGCCTGCTCCAGAATTGGCTGTTTCTTCGCATGGATATCATGAAATAGCTGCAAATGCGCTTTTTGACGAACACCTAGAGCTTCAGACACATAATACGCACGAGCTGCCTGTTCCCATAGTGGATTCATCGCGGCTGGGGTACGCACGAAACGTACATCTTTAGGTAATTTTTTTAACCAGCTTTGCATGTGTGGTTCAAGAGAATAGCAGTGACCACAGCCATACCAGAAGAATTCACGGACTTCAATTTTCCCCGGCTTTTCAACTTTTACTGGATTCGCCAGGACTTGATAGTCTTGACCTGCTACAAAGTTGGCGGCCATTGCACTGCCAGAAAATGCCAAAACAGATGCGGCTACAGTGCCTAAAATAAATTTTTTCATTGGGATTATCGTCCTCTAAATCATTATGTCTAATTTATGGCTTCACTATAAAGTAATTATGCCGGTTTCGTTTTTATTCTGTGAACTTTTTTACAGCTTTTATCGCTTTTTTTTCCAGAATCGCTACACTAAACAAGTGTACTGATTTACAAGAAGTTAAATCTGTTTATACCGCCTCTGGGCGAACTTAAATTTTAAATAATCACGACTGATTGAGGTAACACCGATGTCGCAATTGAATGTTGATCCACAAGAAATTGCCAAGTTTGAAGCATTTGCAGCTATATGGTGGGATCAGCATTCCGAGTTCCGCCCATTGCATATGATCAATCCGCTACGTCTCAACTGGATTGATGAACATGCTGGTGGCTTGAGCGGCAAGAAAGTGCTGGATGTGGGCTGTGGCGGGGGCATCCTGTCAGAAAGCATGGCGCGCCGTGGCGCTCAGGTGCTGGGCATTGATATGGGCGAAGCGCCACTGAATGTGGCACGCATCCATGCTGAGCAGGAAGATGTTAGCAATATTGAATACCGTCAGATTCCGGTAGAACAGCTGGCAGAAGAGCAAGCCGGTCAATACGATGTGGTTACCTGTATGGAAATGCTGGAACATGTACCTGATCCAGCCTCTATTATTCAGGCCTGTTATAAACTGGCCAAACCGGGTGGTCATGTCTTCTTCTCGACCATTAACCGTAATCCAAAATCTTATCTGTTCGCGATCATTGGTGCAGAATATATCCTGCGTATGCTGGCCAAAGGTACACATGATTACAGCAAATTCATCAAGCCTTCTGAGTTGGCGCACGACATCCGTAATGCCGGTTTAAAACTGAAAGATATGACTGGCCTGCATTATAACCCGCTGACCAAGCGTTACTGGCTGGCACCGAATGTTGACGTGAACTATATGGTGTATACCGTTAAAGAAAGTGCGCAAGAGGCTGCCCAATGAAGGCGGTTCTATTCGACCTCGATGGTACTTTAATTGATACCGCAGCTGACTTTATCCGGATTATCCAGCATATGTGCCGTGAAGCCGGCCGTGACGTGGTGGAAGCTGATCTGATCCGTACCCAGGTTTCAGAAGGTGCACGTGCTATGGTCAAATTGGTCTATCCGGAACTGCAACTGGAAGACCCGGTTTTCTTGGATCATCGCCAGCGTTTTCTGGATATGTATGGTGCAGATATTGCTGTGGATACAGACCTGTTCAGCGGAATGTATCCTCTACTTAAAGAATTAGAGGAAAATGATATCCCTTGGGGAATTGTGACCAATAAACCGCGCTGGTTGAGCGAAACTTTACTCAAAGCTTTAAACCTGACCGAGCGCTGTGCCGTACTGGTCTGTCCGGAAGATGTGACCCGAACCAAGCCAGATCCGGAGCCGATGTATCTGGCTGCCGAGCAGCTACAGCTGGCTGCAGAAGATTGTATTTATGTCGGTGACCATCCACGAGATATTGATGCAGGCCGCAATGCCAAGATGTATACCATACTGGCAGCATACGGTTATTTACCACTGCAATACAAAGATGACTTAACAGCCTGGCAAGCCGACTATATAGTGAATACAGTGAACGAGTTACATCAGCACATTCAGAAACTGGTCTTGAGCGAGCCAAGTGTCCTGTCTTGATTCCTGAAACTACTGAAGACACTTAACAATAATAATGAGGAGGTAGATAATGAAGTATTCAGAATATCAACCTCGCCCCGATCTGTTAAAAGATCGTATCATCCTGATCACGGGTGCGGGCGATGGCATTGGTCGTGCAGCAGCAATCAGCTATGCCCTGCATGGGGCAACTGTAGTTCTGCACGGGCGTACCTTAAACAAGCTTGAAGTCATTTATGACGAGATTGAAAGCTTAGGTGCGCCGCAACCTGCCATTCTCCCATTGCAGTTATCTAGCGCCTCTGAACGTGATTATGAATTATTGCTCGACACGCTCGATCGCCAGTTTGGCCGTCTGGACGGGATTTTGCATAATGCCGGTATTTTAGGCGAGCGAGTGCCACTGGCAGATTATCCGGTTAATGTCTGGGATGATGTCATGGCGGTTAACCTTCGTGCGCCTTTTGTGATTACCCAAGCCCTGTTACCCCTGCTGGAAAAATCCAAACATGCTTCTGTGGTCTTTGCCAGTTCCGGCGTAGGTCGTGAAGCCCGGGAATGCTGGGGCGCTTATTCAGTTTCAAAAATTGCCATTGAAGCAGTGAGCCAGTTATTTGCCAAAGAACGGGTCAATTCGAATATCCGTTTTAACTGTATCAATCCAGGCGCTACACGTACGGCAATGCGTGCCAAGGCTTATCCGAATGAAGATCCGAAAACCTTACCGACACCGGATTCCATCATGCCAGCCTATCTGTACCTGATGGGTGAAGATAGCTTGCATATGAATGGTCAAAGTATTGATGCTCAAGATTAAGCTTTAATTGACGCCTATTTAAAAGCCAATGTCCGCATTGGCTTTTTGTTTTTTTTAAACTCTATAAAGATAAGACCCATTTGAAAGCTGGCTTATTCTTCTGCCCAATTCATCCAGATTTCAGACTGAATCAGCCAGACCTTTCTTATTTCTACAATACTGTCTTTATTCAGTTCGCTGCAAATTCCCCTATACTAGCGCCAACAGATTTTTATTTGAGTGCAACATGACTGACTTAAACAACATCACCGTGACGACTTTGGAAGATGGCATGGTCTCTCTGCTGGTCGATCAGCAGCCGATCTCTGAAAAATACGGCATGAAGTTTGATGCCAGCATTGTCGATGACATTCAGGCACTCGAAAATGGTCAAAAACTGAAACTGTTTGACCAGTTTGTCTTTTCCCATACCGATCTGAATTTTGAACATTCCTATCATTATGTGACGGGTATCGAAAAGCTGGGCGATCGTTATCAGGTAGCGAAACACTTTGTCTATCGCATCAAGATCGAAGGTCAGCCTGAAATTGAACATGTGATCAGCAATCAGGGCAAAGCAATGACAGCAGAAGATGTGCGTACTTTTATTCAGGCACATGTACAGAAATCCCTAAGTGACTATACTGATCTGAACTATGCCTATTAAGATCGTTCATTAGATCCCGAAAGAGCACATTTACGGATGATGCTCTTTTTTTATCCTTAAATTCTTTAAAAAACAGACATAAATCGTTTTAATGAATCAATAATATAAAATTATTCGGTTTTCCAAATTAATATAAAATTTTTATAATGCTTTTCAAGTTAAATCAAAGCGAAGGAAAATTTAATGGCAGACCAAAAACGTAAAACTGAAACTATTCGTCGTATTGAAAACTTGCAGTTATCAACTGCCCTGATTTTGGCTTTAGAAGATGCAGTCGAGGCAGAGTCTGTGGCTGAAGCCATTCAGTCCTTACAGGGTTTAACGGAACAGTGGAACTGAAAAATTGCAATGACCAAATCAAGATCCGGTGTTTAAAAAGAATATTTTTCCACTAATTTGAGACGGTTTTGATACACAATTCAGGACATTGCGCTTGCATCTTGATCCCGGTTTTGCTGAAATGCCAATGGGGCTGGGCATAACTGGTCAACTGACTGAAGTGCATCCTAAGCTTATGTAAAATCATGGCATAATCATAATTTCTCTGTAATTGATATAAAACTTCAGCCAGTTCTTCACAGTTTCTCTGCAATTTTTCCGTACATTAGTTACTGTAGAAAATGAACAATTGAATGAGGGCTCAACATGAAAAAGGTTCTGGTAGCATTGGCGATGTCCTGCAGTGTATTCATGCTGGCAAATGTTGCAAACGCTGCCCCTCATTTCAATGATGAACAGCGTATGGAACGAGGTCCGGGTCATCATCAGGCCAAGAAAGCGCGTGAGTTCCATGACGATCACCAAGACCAGTATGATAAACGCCGTATGCGTGAAGAACGTGGTGTTAAACGTCTGCAGCAGTTACGCTGGCAGCCTGGCTATGTCATGCCGCAGCATTATCGCAGTAATGGCTACAAGGTCGAATATAAGGACCATAAACTGCCTAAACCAGACCGTAAGCAGCAATGGTACAAAGTCAACAATGACTACATTCTGGTGAACTCTGAAAATAACAGTATTGTCCGGATTATCGGAGACTGATTTAGAACCTGATGCAAAGCCCAACCTCGTTTGGGCTTTTTGATTTTTCGGATGAGCCTTTTTAGGCTTTTTCTTATTTTAGAGCTTTCCTTTTAATCGTGGCTAATCTCCTAAATTCCTTCATGAATTTAACAATTCCACTAAACTGGCCTCACGCTTTCTATCTACTTATTCGCTAATTTAATCTCATCGAAAACATGTACAGATTTTTAGGTGAGAGCCATGAAAAAAGTTTTAACTACAATTGCCTTATCTCTTAGTGCGCTGGTTGCTACTTCTGCAATGGCAGCACCGCAGCATCATGATCCACGTTATGCACCGCATAAACCAGCACCGCACTGGAATCATAAAGATGCGAAAAAATGGGATGACCGTCGTTACAACAACCGTGGGGTTAACCCAAGCCGTGACTGGCGTGTAGGTCAAAAACTGCCAAACCAGTATGACAACCGTCGCTTTGAAGTCAGTGGCTATGAAGCACGCCGTTTGCCGAAAGCAGGTAAAAACCAGCAATGGTATAAAATCAATGGTGACTATGTACTAGTCAACGATCGTAATGACAAGATTGTTCGAATCATCAACTAATCATTCTCTTTTCTGCCCTTCTAGCAGACACCTGAAGCTCGCTTCAGGTGTTTTTTTATATCTGTACTTCCACTTCAGTATTTTTTCATTAGAATCAAAGCTAGATCTTTAAATATTGAAATAGGCACAGCTATGACTGCAGCAGAAACCTCACCGAGCAACACCTTGCAATATGTGCACTGGTTTCGCCATTCTGCGCCTTATATCAATGCTCATCGCAATAAAACCTTTGTGATCATGTTTGATGGTGAAGCGGTATTGCATGGCAACTTTCAGCACATCATTCATGATATTGCCCTGCTCAATTCTTTAGGAATCCGCCTGATTCTGGTACATGGCGCGCGTCCGCAAATTAACCAGAATCTGGCTGCGAGTGGCTTCGAGACCCCCTTCCACCAGCAGCGTCGGGTCACAACTCGTGAATCCTTAAGCTGTGTACTGAATGCAGTAGGATCGATCCGTTTACAGATTGAGGCGCTATTGTCGATGGGGCTGGCCAATTCACCCATGTATGGTGCGCGCATTGATGCCGTTTCAGGAAATTTTGTGACAGCTAAACCTTATGGCATCCGTGACGGGGTTGATTTTCAGTTAACTGGTGAAGTTCGGGCGATTGATACTGATGCGATTCAACGTCATCTGGACAATCATAATATTGTGATTCTCGGTCCGACCGGCTATTCAACCACAGGCGAAGTTTTTAACCTTCTAGCTGAGGAAGTTGCCACCAAAACTGCGACCCGCCTCAAAGCCGATAAACTGATTATCTTGGGTCGACAGCATGGTCTGCTCGACAGTAAGGGCCAGTTAAAACGGGAAGTAACCCCACAGCAACTGGATGACTATATTCTTTCTGATGAACAGGATATTGAAATTCGGCTCCAGCTCAAGGCCGCTCAGGAAGCTTCCCGAAATGGCGTCAATCGTGTTCATCTGATTTCATATACCTATGACGGCGCCCTGCTGGAAGAACTGTTCACCCGGGATGGTTCCGGCACCATGATCACCGATGCGCATTATGAAGAAGTGCGTATGGCCGACATTCAGGATGTTGGTGGCCTGATCCGCTTGCTTCGCCCCTTGGAAGAAGAAGGCATTCTGGTTTACCGTTCGCGGGAACGTCTGGAAAATGAAATTGACCAGTTCGCGGTAATTGAGCGTGACGGCATGATTCTGGCCTGTGCTGCCCTGTATCCGATTCCGACTACGGGCAATGAACTGCGTTCCGCAGAAATCGCCTGCGTTGCAGTAGATCCAAGTTACCGTCAATCCAACCGCGGTAGCCAGATCCTGCATTATCTGGAAGATAAGGCCAAAAGTCTGGGTATTCAGCAACTGTTTATTTTAACGACCCGTACCGCACACTGGTTTCTGGAACAGGGTTTTGAACCGGCATCAGTAGATGATTTGCCTGATGCCCGACAGGCTTTTTATAATTATCAGCGCAATTCAATTGTCTGTAAAAAGTCACTTTAAAGTGACTTTTTTATGCGCTCTCATATCTCTATTTTAGATAACGATATTCATAAAACCTGTATTCAGCATAAAAATCCTATTGCTGATTTTCTAATAAGCATATCTGGCCACTTTATTTAGAATAAATAATTTTATATTTCATTGTCTTATATAAATAATTCTTTCTTCCTAAATTAATGTGTAAATCACTTTCCTGCATAAGTTTTGCACTTTTTTATTTATCTTTTTTCTTCATTAGAAATTCCTGAATAGTTATTTTTTTAGAAAAGTAAAAAGCTTTAGCGTATGCCTAAGTTCTTCATTTCACATTTCTAAATTTTCAGGAGTTCTGATTCATGCGCCAATCACACATTCAATTATTCACAAAAACTGCGGTCCTTAGTGCTGCGGTGGCTGGCGTGATGATGCTGTCTGGCTGTGGCAAAAAACAGGAAGCCGTGACCCTGAATATTGGTTTCCAGAAATATGGCGTACTGCCGATCTTAAAAGAACGTGGCACCTTAGAAACGTCATTAAAAGAACAAGGCGTGAATGTGAAATGGGTTGAATTCCCGGCTGGTCCTCAGTTGCTTGAAGGCTTGAATGTCGGCAGCGTATCTTTTGGTGAAGCCGGTGAAGCGCCACCGATCTTTGCTCAAGCAGCGAACTCAAATCTGGTCTATGTGGCCAATCAGCCTGAAGCACCGAAAGCTGAAGCGCTAATCGTACAAAAAGATTCGAATATCCAGTCAGTTCAGGATCTGAAAGGCAAACGTGTTGCCTTAAATAAAGGCTCAAATGTTCATTACTTACTACTCAAAGTCCTTGAAGCCAATAATCTGAAACTCAGCGATATCGAAGTGGTTTACCTGCCACCTTCTGATGCCCGTGCCGCTTTCGAACGCGGTGCTGTCGATGCCTGGGTGATCTGGGATCCGTTCTTCGCTGCAGCAGAACATCAGATTGGTGCCCGTGTCATCGCCACGGGTGAGAACATCGTCAGTAATCATCAGTTCTATCTGGCAGATCGCAAGTTTGCTGAAGCCAACCCACAGATTATTGAAGCTGTCGTGAATGAACTCAACCTGACCACTGAGTGGGTTTCTGCTCATCAGGATGAAGCAGCCAAACTTCTGGAAAAACCGACAGGCCTGGCCTTTGATGTATTGAAAACATCTATTTCACGCATGGGCTTTGGGGTAAAACCACTCACTCCCGAAGTGGCACAAAAACAACAACAGGTGGCTGATGCCTTCTATGGCCAGCAACTGATTCCAGCAAAACTGAATATTCAATCTGCAATTATCGCGAAGTAAACCAAAGAACAATTTAGGGGATTTAATCATGACTCAACATCAGCTACACAACAAAGCAATCACATGGTTCAAGACCTCCAGTCATGGGATGAACGCTGCATTAGTTGCTTGCGCGATGTTGGGTTCAAGTGCCGCTTGGGCAGTGGATCCTTCAGTTAAACAGCTGCGTGTGGGTTATCAAAAAGCCTCTGTAAACCTGGTGATTGCACAGCAGCAAAAGCTGTTTGAAAAGGAATTTCCAAATGCAAAAATCAGCTGGAACGAATTTCCAGGCGGACCACAAATTCTAGAAGCACTGGCGGTAGGTTCTATTGATGTAGGTGCAACTGGAGATACACCTCCTGTCTACGCTCAGGCAGGCAATAAGCCATTGCACTATTTTGCTTATGAAACTGCAAAACCTTTATCTTCTGCCATTCTGGTCCAGCACAATTCCAAAATTACCAAGCTGAGCCAGCTCAAAGGTAAACGTGTTGGCGTGCACCGCGGTTCAAGCTCACATTATTTACTGGTACAGGCAGTACGCAAAGCGGGTCTGCAATGGACCGATATCCAACCGGTCTGGCTAAGCCCTGCTGATGCGCGTGCAGCTTTCCAAAAAGGTGCGATTGATGCCTGGGCGATTTGGGATCCGTACTATGCTGCGGCTCAAGTAGAAGATAAAGCCAGAGTTTTATCTTCAGGTAAGGGCTTAAGTCCCAATTACACCTTTTACCTCGCTTCAGAAAATTTGATCAAAAATCACCCGCAAGCCTTAAAAGGCATTATCAAGCAGGTCAATGTTGCAGATAAATGGGTACAAAGCCATAAGGCTGAAACTGCAAGCATCTTTGCACAAAGTACCGGTCTAAAACCGATTGTCAGCCAGACCTTTATCCAGCGTCGTCCGAATCCGTCTGGTGCGGCACCGCTCACCAAGAAAGTAATTGCCGATCAGCAGGAACTCGCAAACCGTTTCAGCGAACTCAAGATCATTCCGAAATCTATCAATATTCAGCAAGCCGTTTGGGCAGGCAAATAATCTAAGGATCAAAGACATGAAAATTTTCTGGTTTATCCCGACACATGGCGACAGCCGCTACTTAGGTACCAGCAAAGGTGCACGCCAGGTTGATCATGCCTACATGAAGCAGATTGCGGTTGCGGTCGATAATCTTGGTTATGAAGGTGTATTAATCCCGACTGGCCGTTCATGTGAAGATCCGTGGTTAACCGCAGCCAGCCTGATTGATGCGACTAAAAAACTGAAATTCCTCGTCGCGCTGCGTCCAGGTGTTACTACGCCTGCTCTGACTGCACGTATGGCTGCAACCTTTGACCGTCTGTCTGGTGGCCGTGTATTGCTGAACCTGGTGACGGGTGGTGATGAGCAAGAGCTAAAAGGCGACGGCGTTTATGAAGATCATGCAACACGCTACAAGACTGCAGCTGAATATACGACAATCTGGCGTGAAATTCTGACCCGTTCACATACCGGCGAAAGCTTCACTTTCCATGGCGAACGTCTCAGTGTAGATGATGCCAAACTGCTTTATCCACCAATTCAAAAACCATATCCACCACTCTGGTTCGGTGGCTCTTCAGATGCAGCCGTTGAACTGGCCACTGATCAGGTTGACACTTACCTGACTTGGGGTGAGCCACCTGCAGCAGTGAAAGAAAAAATTGAAAATGTGCGTGCCAAAGCGGAAGCGAAAGGTCGCAAGCTGAGCTACGGTATCCGTCTGCATGTGATCGTGCGTGAAACCAATGAAGAAGCATGGAGAGCAGCAGACGAGCTCATCCAATATGTGGATGATGCCACCATTGCTGCTGCACAAGCGAAATTCAAGCAAATGGACTCTGTCGGCCAACGTCGTATGGCTGAGCTGCACAATGGCGACCGTAGCAAACTCGAAGTGTCTCCAAACCTGTGGGCAGGTGTAGGTCTGGTACGTGGCGGTGCAGGTACAGCGCTTGTAGGAGATCCAGAAACTGTCGCAGCACGTATTCAGGAATATGCTGATCTAGGTATCGATACCTTCATTTTCTCAGGCTACCCACATCTGGAAGAATCGATCCGTTTTGCGGAACTGGTATTCCCATTACTTCCGCTTGAAACTCAGCAAAAACTGGCTCAGCCAAACCTGACTGGTCCATTCGGTGAGATTGTGGCAAATAACTACACTCCAGATGAGAACAAGAAGGCTGAGAGTATTCAGGAGCCAGCTTAATGTCGAAAGTCGTTTCAGTTGAAACCCTCGCAGAAAAGAAGGTTTCACGTGGAACACAGCTTGGGCAGCGTTTGCTGCCCTGGTTAGTTCCTGTCGGATTAATTCTACTCTGGCAAATCGCGTCGAGTACCAGTTTGCTGGAAAGCCGCATTTTGCCTGCACCAAGTGCCGTAGTCATCGCGTTCTGGAATTTGCTGCTCAGCGGTGAATTGTGGACACATGTCAAAGTGAGTGCTGGCCGTGCCTTAAGTGGTTTATTAGTAGGTGGTGGTCTAGGGTTGGTTTTGGGTCTACTGAATGGTTCATCCAAAACTGCCTCTACCCTGCTCGATACCACCTTGCAAATGATCCGTAATATCCCGGCTTTGGCCTTGATTCCACTGGTGATTCTCTGGTTCGGAATTGATGAATCAGCCAAGCTGTTTCTGGTCGCGATTGGTGTGTTTTTCCCGATCTATATCAATACCTATCATGGCATTCGTTCAGTTGATCCCCAGCTGATCGAGATGGGTAAAAGCTATGGCCTGACCCGCTGGCAGCTTTATAAAGAAATCATCCTGCCAGGGGCAATGCCTTCAATTCTGGTCGGTCTGCGTTTTTCACTCGGTCTGGTGTGGGTACTGCTGATTGTGGCGGAAACGATTTCTGCCCAGTCCGGTATCGGTTATATGACCATGAACGCGCGTGAATTCCTGCAAACCGATGTCGTACTGGTGGGTATTTTACTGTATGCCCTGCTCGGTAAACTGGCAGATGTCCTGGCCGTGGCCTTAGAACGATTCCTGCTGCGCTGGCATGCTGGCTATCAAAAATAATTGAAAAAATATTGAGGAGCATGTGATGACTGATCTCAGCTTAGGGCGTCTTGCCAATGATCCGACTGCAGTGCAGGAGCCTGCTGCAACCGATATCAATCCCAATGCAGTTGCCGGTGCCGAAATTATTATTGAACAGCTGCACAAGTTCTATGGCTCGGTGAAGGTACTGGAAGATCTGGACCTGCATATTCAGCCGGGTGAATTTCTGGCGATTGTTGGACGTAGTGGCTGTGGTAAAAGTACCCTGCTCCGTCTGATTGCCGATCTTGAAAAACAGAGTTACGGTGAAATTAAATTCAAGTCTGCGCGTCATATTCGTGAAGGTATTACCGCTGATGATATCCGCGTGATGTTCCAGGATCCGCGTCTATTGCCATGGCGCAGCATCGAACAGAACGTACAACTTGGCTTACCAAAAGACCAGCATGGCAATGCTTCACAAATGCTGGAGAAAGTCGGCTTAAAAGAAAAAGCTGGGCTTTGGCCTTCACAACTATCTGGTGGTCAGCGTCAACGTACAGCTCTGGCACGTGCCTTGTCACATAAGCCGCGTATTTTATTACTAGATGAACCACTTGGTGCGCTGGATGCCCTGACCCGTCTGGATATGCAGAACCTAATTGAAAAATTATGGACTGAACAGGGCTTTACCGCGATTCTGGTCACCCATGACGTGAGTGAAGCCGTACAACTGGCAGACCGGATTATCCTGTTGGATAAAGGCCATATTGCCAAAGAGTTCAAAGTTGATCTTCCACGTCCACGACAAAAGAATGTGAAATTCGCCGAACTTGAACAGCAGGTTCTGAATGCCGTTCTGGCAACCTAAAATGTGAGGGAATCTGGAATAACTGTTTATTCTGGATTCCTTATTTCGAATCAAGAGAATATCTGTCTCACTGATTATTTATTCAGCAATTGGCAAAATTTCAACTTCATTCATTAATTTTATTTTAACTTTATGATGCTTCAATGTAATAATTAGTACTTAAAAAATCATCAACCTTTTCAAAAGCTTGGTTTTTAATTCCTGCGCCTTAAACCGATACTAATTATATCTTTAATCTAAAGAATAAATCATCATTATTCATAAAATTAGCACCTGACTTGATGCACAAATCTGATGATTTGACGTACAATTAAAAATTCCCTTTTTAATTGTTTTTAATATTTGCTGATGGAACAAAAAAAGAGTACTCAAAAACGCAACCAGCTGCTGAATGCTGCACTCGATGTTTTTTCCCTATACGGTTTTAATGGGGCGAGTTTAGATGAGATCGCGCAAATTGCAGAAATGCATAAGTCGAATATTTTCTATTATTACGAAAATAAAGAGGCGCTCTATGTAGAGGTTTTAACGACCGTTCTACAAAAATGGCTGGCACCTTTACAAATGCTAGAAGCTGATCTTGAGCCTGAAGAAGCGATTACCAATTATTTGATGCAAAAAATTGAAGTATCGCGTACCCAGCCTAAAGCTTCACGCCTGTTCGCTCTGGAAGTGATTCAGGGTGCGCCGCACATTTTAGAAATATTAAAAGGTCCATTGAAAAAACTGGTCAAGCGTAAAGCCAAAGTGATTTCAAACTGGCAGGAACAAGGCAAGATTTCTAAAGATATCGATCCTGAACTGCTGATTCTGAATATCTGGGCGGTAACCCAGAACTATGCAGATTTCGCGACTCAGATGGAAATGGTAACAGGCAAGACCTTACGTAACCGCAGCATGCAACAACGGATTATCCAGCATACTGTACATATGATGCTGTACGGCGTACTTCCGCGTACACAAGAAAAATAGGTCAACGCAAAAATTATTTGGCATACGACCATAAATTTTATGGTCGCCGACCCCTTCTCTCACCCTTTATTATTATTTTAACGTTCGATATAAATTCAATAATTTCTGCGCACCCAGCAGCAGATTCTCTTCCCAGTCCAAGTGAGCGCTATCATCTGCACCGTCAGTAATATATTTGACTGAAATCAGGCGCACATCCAATTTTCTGCATACCTTGGCCAGCGCATAGCCTTCCATATCCACCAGCTGACAAGCCACTTTTGGTAAGTCTATTTCAAAGCTGTCCCCTGTTCCACAAACCCCTTTCGGTAAATGGGCAAAGAACGGTTCCAGATCAATTGCACCCGGCAAATGATTATCCATCGGGGTAATGCCGACGTCAAACCCCAAGGGTGAAACATCCATATCACGTTGCACAAAACGCTTAACTTCGACCAGTTCATGCGCCTTGAAATGGGAACTGCCTGCGGTGCCCAGATTAATCAGGGTCTTACAGCGAGTTTTCTGAATCACTTCAAAAGCCTTAAAAGCAGCATTCACCTTGCCGATGCCACTATAGTGGACTTCTACACCTTCTGCTTCGAACAAACCTTTGGATTCACTGGCCAATGCCATGATGAGTGCCGAATCTGACATGCAAACTACCCGAGACTGAGAAAACCGTGACATTAGAAAGCAAAATCCAGGCAATGAAAAGCGGGTTTTTAGATTTCTGTTTTGCAGATCTTTCACTTAAATAACCGCAGAAGATTCTTGGATGGCACACTTTCTTCTTGATGGGTTTCGTGATTTTTCAATAATTTTTTTGCATAAAAACACAACAACAAGACGAATCGTTGAGATTATGGCAATATATAGCCTTTCCTATTTTTCAATTCCCTGATTTCGCCTATGCAGCTGCTCCGTCTCAATGCTTTAGCGTCACATTCTGAATTGCCAAAAACCGCCGTTACGATTGGTAATTTTGACGGCGTGCATCTGGGTCATCAGGCCATGATCAAACAGTTAAAAGCTGTTGCAGAAGCTGAGCAACTAAAAACTGTTGTGATGATTTTCGAGCCACAACCGCTTGAATTTTTTAAAGGTTATGAAGCACCGCCGCGTATTTCCTCTTTGCGTGAAAAAGTGGAATATTTAAGCGAACTGGGTGTGGACTATATTGCGGTCGCCAAGTTTGATCATCATTTTCGTAGCCTGAGTGCCGAAGCCTTTGCCGACATTCTGAAAGATAAACTGAATGCAGCGCATCTGGTCTTGGGGGATGATTTTCACTTTGGTAAAAACCGTCAAGGTAATAGTGAATTCCTGCGAGACTACGGATTTAAGGTTACCAACCTGCATACCATTGCCTTGGATGGTGAACGGGTCAGTTCTACCCGCATCCGTCAGACTCTGCAAGCGGGTGACCTGGCTCTGGCAGCCAAATTACTGGGACGTCCTTATAGTATTACCGGCCGGGTGCAATACGGCGACCAGATTGGTCGTACCATTGATTTCCCGACCATTAATGTCCGGTTAAACCGGCATAGACCCTGTCTGCAGGGTATTTATGGGGTTGAAGTCGTCTGTGAAACCGGATCACTCAGCGCCAAGGTTCAGCAAGAAAATCCTGAACAGCCGGGTATTGCCGGCTATGATCAGGGCAGCCTGTTTGGTGCCGGTCATGTAGGTACCCGCCCTGCGATCAAACAGACTCATCCGGAATGGCGATTAGAAGTACATTTTCCTGATGTTTCTGCTAATCTGTATGGCCTGTTAATGCGGGTAACCTTCTTGAATTATCTGCATGGCGAAAAAGATTATCCTTCGCTTGAAGCGTTAAAGGCCGGAATTGATGATGATGTTGAGAAACTGCTTGAGTTTCGTCGAAAACACCCCACATTTCCCTTTTAATGTCCCGTATTTTTATTGTAAAACGTGTCAGTCTAATGACTGATTAAATTGGAAGACAACTTGCATGAGCGATAAGCAAACTCCTGAAAATGCAGTGGATTATAAAGCCACGCTGAACCTCCCAGGTACTGACTTTGCAATGAAAGCAAATCTGGCAGTACGTGAAGCGAAATGGTTAGAAGAGTGGTATGCCGATGACATTTATCAGCAGATTCGTGCATCGCGAATTGGCAAGAAAAAATACGTGCTTCATGATGGCCCTCCATATGCCAATGGCCAGATTCACTTAGGTCATGCAGTCAACAAGGTACTTAAAGACATCATCATTAAAAGCCGCATCATGGACGGCTTTGATGCGCCTTATGTGCCAGGCTGGGATTGTCACGGTCTTCCAATTGAACTGAAAGTTGAAGAAAAAGTCGGTAAGGTCGGCGTTAAAGTGGATGCGCCTACTTTCCGTAAAGCTTGCCGCGAATATGCATTGAGTCAGGTGGAGCTACAGAAAAAAGACTTCATCCGTATGGGCGTGTTTGGTGACTGGAGCAATCCTTACCTCACCATGAACTTCAAGCAGGAAGCCAACATCGTGCGTTCACTCGGTGAAATCGCGAAAAATGGCCATATCCAGCCAGGTCTTAAACCGGTGAACTGGTGTCTGGACTGTGGTTCAGCACTGGCTGAAGCTGAAGTTGAATATGAAGATAAAAAGTCAGACGCGATTGACGTGGGTTTCACCGTGGTGGATCTGGCGGATCTGTCTGCACGTTTAGGTGTTGAAGTTAAAGACTCAACCGATATCGTGATCTGGACGACTACGCCTTGGACCCTGCCTGCGAACCAGGCGGTTGCTCTGCATGCTGAAATTGAATACCAGCTGGTCGTTGCACGTGGTGAAGATAAAGCTGCACAAAACTTTATCCTGGCTAAAGATCTGGTTGAATCTGCAACTGAGCGTTATGGCTTTAACGCGGTTGAAGTGATTGCCGATTTTGCTGGTGCGAAACTTGAGAATCTGGTACTGCAACATCCTTTAATTGCTGAGCGTCAAGTGCCAGTCATTCTGGGTGAACACGTTATCGCAACCAGCGGTACTGGCGCTGTACATACTGCGCCTGGCCATGGTGTAGACGACTATAAAGTTGGTCTGCTGTATAATCTGAAAGTGGATAATCCTGTAGGTGGTAATGGTGTGTATTTACCGACTTCACCACTATTTGCAGGCGAGCACATCTACAAGGCCAATCCCCAAATTATTGCGGCACTTGGCGAAGCTAACAAGCTATGGGCACATAAGCCGATCAAGCATAGCTACCCGCACTGCTGGCGTCATAAAACTCCAATCATCTTCCGTGCGACCCCACAATGGTTCATCAGCATGGATGAAAAAGGTCTGCGTCAGGGCGCATTGAATGCCATTGAAAATGACATCAGCTTCGTTCCGGATTGGGGTAAAAACCGTATCCAGGCAATGATCGAAGGCCGTCCGGACTGGTGTATCTCACGTCAACGTACTTGGGGCGTGCCAATCCCATTCTTTGTGCATAAAGACACCAATGAACTGCACCCACGTACACCTGAACTGATCGAAGAAGTCGCAAAACTAATCGAACAGGAAGGTATTGATGCCTGGTATAACCGTGAAGCCAAAGACTTCATCGGTGATGATGCTGAGCAGTACAACGCGGTTCGTGATACCTTAGACGTATGGTTTGACTCTGGTACAACCCACTATGCAGTGCTGCGTGACCGTGAAGAATTAACCGATCCGGCTGATCTGTATCTTGAAGGCTCTGACCAACACCGTGGCTGGTTCCAGTCTTCATTATTGACCTCTATGGCAATCAATCAACGTGCGCCATATAAAGGTCTGCTGACTCACGGTTTCGTGGTTGATGAGAAAGGTCGCAAGATGTCGAAATCGCTGGGTAATATTATTACTCCGCAAGACATTATCAAGAACATGGGTGCAGACGGCCTGCGTTTCTGGATCGCTTCAGCAGATTACCGTTATGAAATGACCGCAGGTAAAGAAATTTTTAACCGTGCATCAGATGGTTACCGTCGTATCCGTAATACCCTGCGTTTCTTGCTGGCAAACCTGAATGGCTTCAATCCGGAAACTGATGCACTACCTGTAGATCAACTGATTGCACTGGATCAATACATCCTGCAACGCGCCAATGATGTACAGGAAACCATCAAGAAAGCATATGAAGATATGAACTTCCATATCGTGACCAATGCCTTGACCAATTTCTGTATTAACGACCTCGGTGGTTTCTACTTAGACATCATCAAAGACCGTCAGTACACCACTAAAGCAGATTCACAGGCACGTCATTCTGCGCAAACTGCGCTGTATCATCTGGTACAAGCCTTTGTTCGCTGGATGGCACCAATCCTGAGCTTCACCGCTCAAGAAGCATGGCCACTAATTCCAGGTCAAAGCGAGAAATATGTGTTCACTGCTGAATGGTACGATATTCCAGTTTCAGCACAGGCAAACCTGTTGTCTGAAGCAGACTGGCAAACCCTGATTACAGTGAAATCTGCGGTGAACAAGCACATTGAAAATGCGCGTAACGAGAAACTGGTGGGTTCAAACCTGTCTGCCAAAGTTGAGCTGTGGGCCAATGATGAACTGAAAGCTGTTCTAGACCGTCTGGGTGATGAGCTGCGTTTCGTTTTGATCACTTCTCAGGTAATCGTGAATCCATTTGATGCTGCTCAAGGCAATGACGCTGAACTTGAAGGCCTACACGTGAAAGTATCTGCGGCAGATGGCGAGAAATGTGTACGCTGCTGGCACGTGCTTCCTGATGTGAATACACATGCCTCACATCCAGGACTATGCGGTCGTTGTATTATTAACCTCCCGAGCGGCCAAGGTGAAGAGAGAAAATATGCCTAACCCACAGCAGAAAAAGGGTCTGTTCCAGTTCTATCCTCACAATTTGTGGTGGATCGGACTGGCTATTCTGGCGATCATTTTAGATCAATGGACCAAATGGATTGCGGTAACACATCTGGAATATGCAGATCCGGTGCCCGTCCTGCCCTTTTTAAATTGGACACTGTTACATAACTATGGCGCTGCCTTTAGTTTCTTGTCCGATGCCGGTGGCTGGCAACGTTATTTCTTTACTTCTCTTGCAGGCTTAGTGTCTGTGGTTTTCGTGTTCTGGCTGATGCGTATGCCAAAGAGCATGAAAGTATTACCATTAGCGGTTGCCCTGATTCTGGGTGGTGCTATTGGTAACCTGATTGATCGCATTTCTTTGGGTTATGTGGTTGACTTTATTCATGTCTATTATCAGAACAGCCACTTCCCTGCTTTTAATATTGCGGATAGTGCCATTACTTTAGGTACGATTCTGCTGCTGATTGATACGTTTTTCCTGGAAAAACACCGAATTCAACGTGCACAGGCGCAACATGACTGATTTTATTAATCCTAACGAGGAAACTCGTGTTGAAGACGGCTCTAAAGTCGAGCTTCATTTTTCTGTCGCGATCGAAAGTGGCGTAGAAATTGACAATACCCGTAGCCGTGAAGAACCGGTAAGCCTGACCATTGGTGATGGCAACCTATTACCAGGTTTTGAAAAAGCCTTAATGGGCTTGCGTGCCGGTGACCGTCGTACTGTCAGCCTTCCACCCGAAGAAGCTTTTGGTCCGTGGAATCCTGAAAATGTTCAAAAATTTGATACGGTGAAATTTGGCGAACGTCCGATCGAAGGTCACATGATCGAGTTTGAAGACAAGGCCAAATCGACTTTGTATGGCGTAGTAAGATCCGTAAATGATGATATTACCGAAGTGGACTTTAATCATCCTCTTGCAGGTAAAAATATCACCTTTGAAGTCGAAATCTTCAAAGTCACTCCGGCTGGCCAGCAAGGCGTGAAGCTGATGTAATATCAGCTAATCACATGATTTAAAAGAGCTCCTTCGGGAGCTTTTTTAGTTTCTGGATACAAATCCTCTCTAGTCTCTATTAATAAATCTGATTAATTTAATTTGATGAGAATACGATAAGAAAGGGAAAGATATGAAAATTTATATTGTGGTTGGCAGTGTGCGTGAAGGACGTACAGCAATTAAGGTCGCACATTGGGTACTACAGGAAATTAAAAAATATGGTTTTAGCACGCTTGAAACCGAACTTGTCGACTTAAAAGAATGGGACCTTCCGCTTTTTGCTGGTTCTCATCCTCCATTGACCGGTATTTATGATCAGCCGAAACAGCAGGAATGGGCCGACTTTATTGCCCTTGCGGATGCATTTATTTTTATCAGCCCTGAATATAACCATGGCTATAGCCCGGCATTAAAGAATGCTCTTGATTATCTGGCCAAGGAATGGCAAGGCAAACCGGCAGCTTATATCGGTTATGGCGTCACCAACGGCTCACGTTCCATTGATCAAATCCGTCAGGTCGGCACTCAGCTTGGCATGGTGGATACCAATGCCATTGTAGAGCTGCGGGACATTTTTAGTCGCAATAAGGACTACAGCTTTGAAGGGAATGAATTCGAAAATAAAACACTTAGAGATGTCGTGGATAAGCTGATCCAATATGTCAGTGCCTGAGGACGACAGCGATGTGCGCTTTAGCCTACAGGCAGCGCAGAATTTGTCGGCTATTCCCACTTTCAGTTCAAGGCTATAGTTTGATTCATAGACAGACAGGAAGTCTGCAAAGCGATACAACAACAATAAAAAGCGCAGAGTAACAGGACGTTGACAGGTTAGACAGGAGTCAGATCTGAGAAGCAAATCCAGAAAAGCCTCAACAGGATGTTGGGGCTTTTTTGTATTTAAAATCTGGTATTTTTCTTAAAAAAATCAGATTTCTACATTAAAGCCTAAATTGACATCACAGGCCGCTTGCCCACCGCGGATTCCCCAATTTTCCAATGGACTTTCTCGCAGATGAATCAGAATATGATCAGGCGGAATGCCCAATTTTCCCAAGCTTTCTATAATCTGCTGATACAGTTTGCGCTTGGTCTCCAGACTTCGGGCAACGAAGCAGTCAATAGTGATCAAGGTAAAGTATTCAGGCTGGGCCAGATGAGCCCATATATTGAAAACGATGGGCTTCATGTACCACCAGCCGGATATTACGGTCATAGTCAGGCAGTTGAAAGGCATTTTTCACACAGTGAAATACGCTGTCGAGTAACTGCTCTTCATCAGCCTGGGAATATTGCTGCCGGACTTCAATTTGAACGGTAGGCATGTGCTTCTCCTTTCTATTATGTTATGGAATTTTTTTAAATATTTTTTTATTGAATAGAGAGATGAGCTTCAATAAGGTCTTCTATCTCTACCATATCGTAAAATTGTCCTGATAACTTGGGATTTGATCGGACAAATATTTTCAAGTGAGCTTGTCGCCTCTGGCCTACAGCAGATGCGGTCAATGCCTCTACTCGGTCTTTCTGACTCAGGCTATATTGAGTGCATACCAAGACAGGAAGCCTTGCAAAAACAAGAATAAAACATCGGCAGGATGCTGATTGATACCGGAGGATAGGTATCTGAGCTAAATTTGAAAAGGCCCTCACAGGAGTTGGGGCCTTTTTCTTTCATTCTGATATTAACTATTTAGCTTTTTACTGAGATGCGATCATATTAAGCAACTTGGCTTTTGGACCATCTTCAATCACCCAGAGTGAGCCATCTTTGGCCTGAATCGCACCACGAATCCGCTCTTTCATATCCAGTCGCTGTATTTCTTTCGCAGGATTTTGAGTGGTATCGATTACAATCATTGCCTGAGAAGACAGACCTGTAGCAATGGCTTTATTTTTCCATTGAGGAAAGCTATTGCCAGTATAGAACAGCAAGTCTGAAGGAGAGATTACGGGAGTCCAATCTAATGCCGGTGCTTCGAACTCTGGTCGGGTACTGTGATTTGGAATCGGCTTGCCATCATAATGCTCCCCATTAGAGACAATCGGATAGCCATAATTTTTGCCTTTCATCACTTTATTCAGCTCATCACCACCTTTAGGCCCCATTTCAATCACCCAAAGCTGCCCTTGTGGATCAAATGCCAGACCGAGAGGATTACGGTGTCCCAGACTCCAGACCTGCTTGGCAATTTCACCCTGATTCATAAATGGATTATCGGAAGGAATTGAACCATCATCATTCAGACGAATAATCTTGCCGGCATTGGATTTCATATCTTGAGCTGGATTAAATTGCTGACGTTCACCCGAACTGATCCAGAGTTTGTTATCTGAGCCAAAGATAATCCGGTGCCCATAATGCCCCTGACCGGAAGAAAATTTCGGTACCTGAGTCCAGATTTTTTTGATCTGAGTGAGCTGTGGCGTGCTCTTGGTGAGATCTAACTTGCCACGAACCACGACTGCACCATAACCACCCTGCCCTTGTTCAGCATAACTGAGATATACCCACTGATTCTTGGCAAAGTCAGGATGGAGTACGACATCGCCTAAGCCACCTTGTCCGCCATAGGCCACTTGAGGAATACCCTGAACAGTTTGAGTACTGCGATTGGCTGGATTAAATAATTTTAACTTTCCAGATCTTTCGGTAATCAGTAAACGCTGATCTGGCAGCTCAGTCAGTGCCCAGGGCTCATTCAATTGTGCAAATTCTTCGACTTTATAGGCTTGCTGTGTGGTTTTGGCAGCGGATTGTCCAGCTGCCGGTGATGAAATCTTGTCTTGGGCACAGGCAGTCAGGCTATAGGAACCCAAGCCTAATAATAAAATTGCTGCAATTTGAGTTTGTTTCATTGTTATTTTTCATGCTAATTTCATTCAGATAAGTACCAATTTAGCATTCCAGACAGCGGCTAAAATAATAAAAAAGTAAAGGAATCGTAAGCGGATATAACTTGATCGGATAAAGATAGCTGATGTATTGATTGGATTTTTTATTATTTAATACAGGCTGAATCGCGAAGAATTTTCGCCTGATACAACTGCTGATCGGCTGTTTTCAGTAAACGGTCAACATTTCTATAGATATGTTCAGCATCCATAATCGCTGCCCCAACACTGATACTGATCCAGGACTTGTCATCCCCACGATTGGCATGTTCCAAATTGAGCTTACGGATGACCTCACAAAGTTGCTCGGCAAAAGCTTCGGCTTCCTGCCAGGAAATATCTGCCAGTAAAACCGCAAATTCCTCACCCCCATAACGTGCCAGAAAGCCATTTTCAGGCAATATTTGCTGAATGGTTTGAACCAGTGTTTTTAAAATATAGTCACCTTTGAGATGGTCATAATAGTCATTATAGTTTTTAAAATAATCCACATCGATCATATAAACAGCCAGCGAAGATTGGTTTACGATCGCATGCTCATATTGCTGCTGAAGCTGTTCATTTAAGGCAAAGCGATTATAAGCACCTGTCAGCGAATCCAGCCTCACCTGCTGCGCGAGTTTCTCATTAAGCAGAGTAATATCACGTGTACGGTCCTGAACCTTCTGATCAAGTTCTTTATTCAGGCGCAAAAGCTGCTTGTTTAACAACTCGGTATTAATACTTTGCACCGCATAATCACGGCTGAGCTGAAAGGTAATTAAAATAAAATAGGCACAGGAGGTATAAAATGCAATTTCAACTGAATCAATTACCTTAAGCGCAAGTAAATAGTCATGCAGGAAGGTCAGGCAGACCAGCACCACCGCAATAGAATTGATCTTGGAATAACGCACATGCGATTTGTGCATGCGGTAAGCGCCATAAAGCAGATTAATAAAAACCAGTACTGCAATACTAAAGCTTTGGAAAAAGAAGCTCTGGAAGATATAAGGCAGCGTAAACAGGGTCACAGCCACATTGATACTAATTAACAAAGCTGTGATTTTTAATAAATAAGGATTTAACAGTCGATACGGCAATAAATAGATATAAATCAAGAAGAACAGAGTCGCCAATTCAGTCAGTAAATACTCAAATCGTGTCCCCCATACCCAGGAAATATCCGTGAATAAAGTATAAATAAATGGAACGGCAAAGAAGCTACGTAGGCTCAAGCACAGAATAAATAACCCTAGAAACAGCAGCAAATTACCTGCTTGCGTTTTAAGGCTGCGAAATACTGCAAAGAACACCATAAAGCAGCCAATCATCAGCAGAACGCCACTGATCACACTTAAAGGAATTACCTGATCATAAAACTTATCCAGAATAGGCTGGTTAAAGCCAATAAACATGCTGTTTTCCAGCCCGCCACGGATATGGTGATAACTTGAAGCCTGAATGGTAATCGTCACTTCCCGCTGTGAGGGAAAGAAAGAAGCCAACTTTGGCGCCATCATGGTCTGATGCTGACCATGTATGCCTACCTGCCCTACTTCTATCAGGAGATGATCATCAACATACAGGCGATAAGCCCCATACTGGTATGGTATGTAAACATAAACCGCATGATTAATGGCTGATTCAGGCAGCCTGAAGGTTTTTTGAAAAGTTCCAATATAGTCTTTATGACCTGTTAAGGTCAGGAAAGAATTAGGTAAATGAACTTTTTCAACAGCCAGAGTCTGACTAAAGGAATTTAATGGGGATGGTCGCTGCCCAGAAGTGGGATCAATCAACTGATTGGGATAGAACTCCCACTCTCCATCGAGTTTGACATACTGATGATGATCAAAATTTAATTCTGTTACAGCGTATAGCTGTGGAGAAATCAAACTGAGCCATATCAACACAAATGTGTTTATGAGAATCTGCTGCATATGACTCAGAGAATAAAAAATATTTACAAGAGTAGTATAACATTTTACAGCTGATCAGAGATTATACAGCCGTAAAAAATTAGTCGTTAAAGATAAAAAAGGTTTATATGTTATATATAAAAAAAGCCCCCTGCGTGAGCAGAGGGCTTTTGGAATAATGAGCTGGCGATGACTTACTCTCACATGGGAGACCCCACACTACCATCAGCGCTAAGAGGTTTCACTTCTGAGTTCGGGAAGGGA
>NZ_VOZD01000022.1:0-59307 GCF_013419915.1 Acinetobacter sp. YH12043 | reverse complement strand
CTTTCAACTTTTGCCAGTGTTGATCTGTCAGCATGGTACGAGGCATAGCGAATAGTAAAATTGGGTTTGGCGATTTGATTTTACTACTTCGCTATTTTTTTAAGCTAAAAGTGTCAACACACCCTAATGAAAAGAGTAAATAGTGGGAGGCAAGATCTAATTGCTGAAATAAGGTCTGTGCCTGATCAAAAGATTTTTGTTTCTGCTCAGCAGACTCATATTCGAAGAGAAAACGCAAAATGAAATTGATGTCTTCATCAAACATCTGTTCAGTCTGGTATTGATACACCTTATTTACCTTTCTTTTTATAGATGGATTGAGATTCAAAGATGATTCATTCATCTCACCATGGATTTAACCTGAATCCCAGCTAATTCACCCATCTTTGTTTTGAATTTATTGAAGATTGAACATATAGCCAGACAACACCAATAAAAAAGGAAGAGATCTCTCCCAAAATCTCTTCCTTAGAATTGAATCTTTACCCGATCCATTATGTCATTATTATAGTTATTCACATTATATTAACTTGTCTCTTCACTTAGAGACCTGATCAATTATGGAGTTGTCTGTTATTGATCACTACCCTCTAGATATGCTTTTCACGGAATCTCTAGACGAATAAATCTTATACACAAAAAACCAGAAATGCAAGCCAAATGGCAAAATTTAAATGTTGTTTTTATAAGGTTTTTTTTGAATTTCTATATTTATATAATTCATATACAGCTTAAAAAATAAAAGCAGGCCGAAGCCTGCTTTTATTTCAATAACTTAGAACCAGCCTCAGTCAACGAAGGTCACTTTTGCAATTGCTTTTTTGCTGGCCTGAATAATTAAAGTTACGTTCTCTTTCACAGAAAAAGACGCATCAACCGGTTTCCAGTCCACTTTCACAGTGCCGCGGCCTAAGGCATCTTTAGCTTGAGCAGCATTTTTGGTTAAGCCAGCTTCACGTAAAATTGAAGTAATGAAGATCTCACCACCAAATTCGCCACGTGAAATAGTCACTTCTGGCGTACCTTCAGGCAGTTCACCTTCAGTAATGATATTACCTGCACCTTTATGGGCGTGAGCGGCAGCTTCAGCACCATGGAAACGTTCCACCAGTTCCAGCGCAAGAATGCGTTTCACTTCCTGCGGGTTACGGCCTTCTTCGATTTCTTTCAGTAAGCCTTGGATTTCTTCTATAGACTTGAAGCTGAGCAGATCGAAATAACGCTCAATCAATGAATCTGGCATAGACAGTACTTTCTGATACATCGCGCCAGGTGCATCAAATACACCAATATAGTTGCCTAAAGATTTAGACATCTTGTTCACGCCATCTAGACCTTCAAGAATTGGCACAGTGATACACACCTGCGCTTCCTGGTTATAACGGCCTTGCAGAGTACGACCCATCAACAGGTTAAAAGTCTGGTCTGTACCCCCTAACTCTACGTCAGCTTCCAAGGCGATTGAGTCATAACCTTGAACCAGTGGATATAAGAATTCATGAATCGCAATCGGTTGCTGATTGTTATAACGCTTGGTGAAGTCATCACGCTCTAACATACGTGCAACTGTTTGTTGTGATGCCAATTGAATCAAATCAGCTGCAGTTTTTTGTGCAAACCATTCCGAGTTAAACACGACTTTGGTTTTGTTTGGATCAAGAATTTTAAATACTTGTTCTTGATAAGTTTTTGCGTTTTCTAGCACCTGCTCACGTGACAATGGCGGGCGGGTTGCGCTCTTACCCGTTGGGTCACCGATCATCGCAGTGTAGTCGCCGATCAGGAAGTACACTTCATGACCCAGGTCCTGGAATACTTTTAATTTATTGATTAAAACTGTATGACCTAGGTGCAGGTCCGGTGCAGTTGGGTCAAAACCCGCTTTAATTTTTAAAGGACGATTCTGCTTTAATTTCTTCAGAAGGTCTTCTTCAGAAATAATTTCGTGGGTGCCTCGTTGGATGAGGGCAAGTTGTTCTTCAGCCGGCAGGAAATTTGACATCACAAAATCCAAATACATCAGTTATTCAATTTGTGCGATATACTAACACTTTTTTAGCACATTGCAGGCTTAAGAATAATCATGACAGCGATCTATATTGGGGTAATGACCGGCACAAGTATGGATGGTGTCGATATTGTTGCTGCTTCTTTTGATCCACTTCAGCTTCATGCCACCCTCACCTTGCCTTTTGATCCCGATCTTCGTGATGAACTGATGGCACTGACTTTGCCAGATGACAATGAAATCGACCGCATGGGCAAAGCTGATGTCGCACTGGCACAAATGATTGGTCATGGCATCAATGCGCTGATTAAAGAAAATAATTTAGATCGATCTCAAATCAAGGCGATTGGCTCACATGGTCAGACCATCCGCCATCGCCCCGAACATGGCTTTACCCTGCAAATTGGTGATCCGAATATCATTACTGAAATCACCCAGATTCCGGTCATTTCCGATTTCCGTCGTCGTGATCTGGCTGCTGGCGGCCAAGGCGCACCTTTGGTTCCCGCTTTCCATCAAGATATTTTCCAGCATGACAGTATTCACCGCGTGATTCTGAATCTGGGCGGCATTGCCAATGTGAGTATTCTGCCGGCAGGTCAACCGGATCAGGTGTATGGCTTTGATACCGGCCCTGCCAATATTCTGATGGATGCCTGGTGTCAGCGTTATACCGGCCAGCCTTTTGATGAAAATGGTAATTGGGCGGCTTATGGCACGCCAATCCGTAGCCTATTAGATCGATTACAGGAACATGAGTTCTTCTCAAAAGAGCCACCCAAAAGTACTGGCCGCGAAGACTTCAATCTGGAATGGCTGGATGAACAAATTGCCGACTGGCGCAATGACCTTCAATACGATGAACTTGAAGATACACCAGAGAATGTGCAAGCTACTTTAATGAAGCTCACTACCCGTGCGATTAAAAAAGCCATTTACCGTTCCGGTCTGGATACCGGTGAAGTTTATGTTTGTGGTGGTGGTGCCTATAATTCACATTTATTGGAACAGTTACGCTGGCGTTTGCGTAAACATCATTGGAGCGTACAAACCACAGCCGATCTTGGCTTAAATCCGACTTGGGTAGAAGGCACGGCTTTTGCCTGGCTGGCGATGCGTTTTATGAATCAACTCAGCGGCAATCTGCCGGCTGTGACAGGCGCATCAGGTTATCGTGTTCTGGGTACAATTACCTCTGTATAAGAGCAGCTTTAAGCTCACTATATATAGTTATAAAAAAGGTCTGCATATTTGCAGACCTTTTTTATAATGAAGAATCATATTTAGATCATGTCTAAATTCTTCCTAACGCATCATGAGTTTGGCATTTTCATTTCTAAATGCACGCAGGATTTGCTGTCCTGCGCGACCGGTCGGGCTTAAACCCAAACGGTTCTGTTCCTGACGAATCGCCTGACGGGTTTTATCCCCAATTAGACCATCTACCTCACCAATATCATAGCCACGGTTTAACAGGAATTGCTGGATCTCGCGACGTTCCGCACGTGACGTACCCGGATCATCGGTTGGCCAAGCTGCCTGGATGCTTCCTTTACCTTGTAAGCGGTCAGATAAATGTGCAATCGCTAAAGCATAACTTTCTGCTGCATTATAGCTGTAAATAGCATCAAAATTCTTAAAGACTAAAAATACCGGGCCATTTTCACCTGCAGGTGCCAATAAGCCAGCCTGAGAAGATTCTGATAAATTGCCCTGCAATAGCGAAGTACCGTCAGCGCGCACCACACCACGGTTCATCCAGCTACTCAGTGATTTTTTATTGCGTCGGCCTTCGCCTGAAACAGACATGCCTTGTGGAATTTTTACTTCAAAGCCCCAAGGTTGGCCAGTCTGCCAGCCACGTTTTTTCAGGAAATTGGCTGTAGAAGCCAGTGCATCAGGAATACTGCCGACTAAATCACGACGACCATCCCCATCAAAATCTACCGCTAGTTCATCATAGGTTGATGGCATAAACTGGGTGTGACCAAATGCGCCTGCCCATGAACCTTTGAGCTGGCTTTCATAGACATCACCACGCTGTAACAGTTTCATAGTGGTGAAGAACTCACCACGGAAATAACTTTGACGACGACCTTCACAACTCAAAGTACCCAAGGCCTGTAATAAAGGATACTTCCCGGAAATATCACCAAAATTACTTTCTACGCCCCATACGGCTACGATGGTTTCTGCCGGTACTCCATAGGCTGTGCTAATCCGGTTTAATACCTCACGATGTTGCTGCAGTTTTTGTCGACCCAGTTGTACACGTTCTTCATCCACCAGTCCGGACAGATAATCCCAGATCGGAGTCGAAAACTCAGGCTGATAATTCAGCTTTTCAATCACAGAATAATCGGGTGTTAAATTTTGCGTATAACGATCGTAGGTTGAACCACTTACGCCTTGTGCAATCGCCTGACTGCGCAAATTGGCAAGACAATTCTGAAAATTATTTTGGGACGCATAATTGACGGGGCTGCTCGGAACAGAGGATATATCCGTTGATGTCACACGCTGACCATTAATAATCAGTTCTGCCTGTGCCTGTGTAGCAGCTAAAACCAAAGAACCAACAAAAAGTGCAAGCCGTTGCATAAGACCCTTAAATATTTAGATTTTGAATTATGTTTCTACCTTAGCAGCTCATGACGAAAATTAAAGCGCCAATGCGTAAATTTAAATTCATAATTCCTACACTTTTGAATTCATTTTGTAGCTTTTAAATTTAAAAACTTATCCACAAGTCCATTTTAAATTCAAATCAGGCTCATTTTTTAAATTTAAATTCAAAACTCAGGAAATTACTTTTGAATTTAAAAATTTATTGTGGATAACTTGTCTTTAGATTAGGACTGCTCAATCAGCCAAAGGCTTCTGGTATATAGTATTTCTATTTTAAATTCATTTTTATTAGAAGTAACTATATTTAAATTCAGAACTTTGAATTCATTGATCAGCTTTTAAATTTGAATTCATATTTTTGAATTTAAATTTAAGCAGCGAAGTTTAAATTCAAAGTTCATTTTTAAATTTGAATTTATTTTTATGAATTTAAATTCAAAATCTATTTCCAGTTTTAAATTCAAACTCAATATTAAGTTTATCCACAAGTGAATAACCCAGAATTCAGCCCAAAATAGCAGCGAATTAAATTATTATATTTATACTCAATTGATCAGTTTATAAGCAATTGATTTTAAAAATGATCCGACCAATGGCAGGGGATTTTTAAAGAGGCGCAATCATGCCTGAATCTGGACAAATAAAAAAGCGATCACCGAAGTGATCGCTTTTTTTATCAGCAGCTTAAAGCTTAGATGGTCATATCTTCGCTCAATGCCAATGGATTCGGTAAAATCTTCGCCAGTTGACGGCATAAAGTGGTCAGCTGAGCGCTGTCTGTGGGCATCAAAGTGATGTGACCAATCTTGCGACCTTCACGTTCTGTTTTATTGTACAGATGCAGGTGTGCGCCTTCTAAAGTCAGGACATCTTCAGATTTGGGATGCTGACCGATAATGTTCACCATCACGGTTGGACGCACCACTTCAGTTGAACCCAGTGGCAGACCTGCGACCGCACGAATATGGTTTTCAAACTGCGAGCAGACAGCGCCTTCAATCGACCAGTGACCTGAGTTATGCACACGTGGTGCCATTTCATTTGCATACAGGCCTTTGTCTGTCACAAACAGCTCAAGGGTCAAGACACCCACATAATTCAAGTGATTGAGCAGGCGAGTGATGTAATCCTGCGCGACTGGCTGCAGATCCGCACTATTGGGTGCCGGAACGATGGAATGCGACAGGATGCCGTTATGGTGATGATTTTCAGCCAATGGCCAGGTTTTGACATCACCATTTTGACCACGTACCGCAATGATGGATACTTCACGCGAGAAAGTCACAAAACTTTCGGCAATCAATTCACCAGCAGGGCCGAGTTCCGCCCAGGCCTGATCAATCTGATCTGCTGAACGTAGAACGAACTGGCCTTTGCCGTCATAACCACCACGAGAGGTTTTTAGCACGATCGGTAAGCCAAGCTCAGCAACGGCCGCCTGCAAGCTTTCGACTGAAGTCACCGCTTTATATGGTGCAACCGGAATTTCCAGTTCATCAAATAGTGCCTTTTCAGACAGACGATGTTGTGCAATAGCTAAAGCCTGACGAGGTGGATGCAGATCTTTGTTTTGCGTTAAAACGTCGACATCAGCTAGGGGTGTATTTTCAAACTCCAGGCTGAAGACATCTGCGCTATTGATGAAATCCTGCAAGCCATTTACAGCTTTTGTTGAGAAAACCGGACCCAAAGCCGCAGAAGGGCAGTCCGTATTGGCTTCAAAGAACGTACATTGAATATTTAGAGGTAGTGCGGCTTGTGCCATCATCCGACCTAACTGGCCGCCACCAAAAATACCGATGGTTTTATCCATTGTGTTTGATCCCGTATTAAGCTTGGACTTACATTTGACCTGGAATATTATTACTTGCGACTTTCTCGGTTTGTGCCGCGCGGAAATCTGCGACATTTTTTGCGATCTCTGGACGGGTTAAACCTAAAATCTGTGCTGCCATAATGGCTGCATTGGTTGCACCGGCAGGACCGATCGCCAATGTTCCTACGGCGATACCCGCTGGCATTTGCACGATAGAAAGCAATGAATCGACACCATTTAAGATCGAAGATTTGACGGGTACACCCAGTACTGGCAGATCAGTTTTGGCTGCACACATACCTGGTAAATGCGCTGCACCACCTGCACCGGCAATAATCACCTGAATACCACGATCACGCGCTTGTTCAGCATATTCAAACAGACGGTCCGGGGTACGGTGTGCGGAAACGACTTCGGCTTCAAATGAGACACCAAGCTGCTTGAGCATATTGGCAGTGTGTTCGAGAGTTGCCCAATCTGATTGAGAACCCATGATAATACCTACGAGAGGAGTATCTTGTGCAGCAGCCGCATTCATTGCAAATTTTCCAGAGATTAAAGTAAGAAAGATAAATCTCGACGAGAGAGCCAAGCTTGAATAGGAATGCATATTATAGACTGATTTTTCATCTTCATAAAATTTAACGGTCAAAGCAAGGCTCGATTTTTCTTATTTTTTTAGCAGATTCTTAAAAACTGGAATAAAAATAGGGAAGTAGTGGCTAGTAGATGATTTCAAGAACTGCGGAATACAAAATAGACACAACCACAGAGACATAGCGCCGCCCATAAATAATCCAGTTTAAACGGATGTTTGAACAGGAAGATCATAAAGGGAACAAAGACCAGTAGAGTGACGACTTCCTGAGTAATCTTCATTTGACCCACCGCCAGTCCCTGTTGGGCTAATAATTTGGTCGCTGGAATCATCAGGCTATATTCAAACAAGGCAATGGCCCAGCTAAATAAAATCGCCTGCCACAGCGGTGCATCATGCGGCAGGAATTTGAGATGTCCGTACCAGGCCAAGGTCATAAAACAGTTGGCAATCACCAGAAGAAATAGAGCCGGTAGCATCTGCATGCACTCTGCAAAAAGTTCGGGCTTATTTTACGATTTATTTTGCCAAAAGATATTCCGGAAGCTTGAAAATTTCCCTGAATTTGTCTGTGAAACAGGATTTAAAAAATCCCGCAGGAATGCTTGAACTTTGACTATCTTTTCGGTCAAAGCCTTGCTATCGTTGCTTGCAAATCGAATAAATCATGGCAACAGCACCAGTACAAAGTGATGTGTCAGGCAAAATGGAGTGAAGTAGATGCATCTGCATATTTTGGGTATTTGTGGCACCTTTATGGGTTCACTGGCATTACTGGCACGTGATCTAGGCCATAAGGTGACAGGATCGGATCAAAACGTTTATCCACCGATGTCGACCCAGCTGGAAAATGCAGGCATTACTTTAATGCAGGGCTACGACCGCAGCCATTTACAGCCGCATCCGGATCTGATCATTGTCGGCAATGCCATGAAACGTGGTATTGATGCTGTAGAATATATGCTGAATGCAGGTCTACCTTATATTTCAGGTCCACAGTTTCTGGCAGATCATGTCCTGCAAGGTAAACACGTTTTAGGTGTAGCTGGTACGCATGGTAAAACCACAACTACCACCATGCTGGCATGGGTACTGGATCAGGCCGGTTTAGAACCTGGCTTCCTGATTGGCGGTGTACCGCTTGGCTTTTCTGAAAGTGCGCGTTTAGGTGGCGGGAAATACTTCTGTGTCGAAGCCGATGAATATGATTCTGCCTTTTTCGACAAGCGTTCCAAGTTCGTGCATTACCATCCTAAAACGGCGATTCTGAACAATCTGGAATTTGACCATGCCGATATCTTTGATGATCTGGCAGCGATCCAGAAACAGTTCCACCATTTAGTGCGTACCATTCCAAGTGAAGGCCGCATTATTACGCCAATTACTGAAACGAATATTGATGAAGTGCTAGAGCAGGGCTGCTGGACGCCTGTGGTTCGTACTTCATTAGATGCCAATGAAAAATCTGAGCTTTATGCTGAACAGCTTTCAGAAGATGGTTCTCACTTCAAGGTACTCCAATACGGTATCGTGAAAGGCGAAGTGAAATGGAATATGACGGGTCAGCATAGTGTAGCCAATGCACTAGCAACGATTGCTGCTGCTGAACATGTCGGTGTCTCTATTGAAACGGCTTGTGAAGCACTTTCAAACTTTGGTGGTGTGAAACGCCGTATGGAACTGCTGGACACTGTACGCGGCATTGAAGTCTATGATGACTTTGCCCATCACCCAACTGCAATTGATACCACCCTTGAAGGTGCACGCAAGCGTTTAGGTGAACGTAAGCTGTGGGCGATTATTGAACCACGCTCCAATACCATGCGTATGGGCAGTCATAAAGATGGTTTGGCACATTCCGCGCGTCTGGCGGATGAAGTGATCTGGTATCAACCTGAAGGTCTGGACTGGGATCTGCAACCGGTAATTGACGCTGCACCGAATAAAGCTGTAGTTGCACGTACCCTGGATGAGATTATCCAAACCGTGGTGGCTGAAGCAGGTGAGGGCGATGCGGTGGTAATCATGTCCAATGGTGGTTTTGGCAGTCTGCATCAAAAACTGATTAGTGCTTTAAAAGCTTAAAAATTTATATAAAAAAGCCCGTAATAGCGGGCTTTTTTATTTTAAAAATTAAATTCGCTTTCTATCTTTTTTAAGAAAATTAAACTTCATTCAAGTTCAAATCAACTTTCTTATTTCACTATTAAAACAGCTAAAATTTATCTTTCTTCTTTTCATTATCTTTTGTTGCAATCTGAACATAAGACTCATTGCAATCTTTGAGTGCTCTAGGCACAATCAATAAGAACAACAGTATTTCGATCCTCTTTTATCCTTCACCCTCCTGATGATTTTCCAGGCTGTAAAGGCAGCAAAAAAATAGCTTTATCTCTCTTGTTCAGACCCTCATTTCCTTAGGAGATCTGTCATGACAACAATGAAAGCCATGGTGTATTACGGCGCCAATGATATTCGTTTTGAAGAACGTCCTATTCCCCAAATTCTGCAACCTACTGATGCCATTATCAAACTTAGCAAAGTCACCATTTGTGGTACCGACCTCGGGATCTGGAAAGGTAAAAACCCCGAAATTGAAGAGGTCGCAAAAGAAAAAACCGGCAGCTTTAATGGCCGGATTCTCGGTCATGAAGGTATTGGTATTGTGGAAGAAGTTGGTTCTGCAGTTCAAAACTTTAAAAAAGGTGATCGGGTGATTATTTCCTGTGTCAGCCGCTGCGGCACCTGCGAAAACTGTCAGAAACAGCTATATGCCCATTGTAGAAACGAGGGTGGCTGGATCATGGGCTATATGATTGACGGCACTCATGCCGAATATGTCCGAACCCCATTTGCCGATACTTCTCTCTATCACCTACCAGAAGGTCTGAATGAAGATGTTGCGGTCTTTCTTTCAGATATTTTACCGACCTCACATGAAATTGGTGTGCAATATGGTCAGGTCAAACCGGGAGACAATGTGGCGATTGTCGGTGCCGGCCCAATCGGCATGAGTGCCTTGCTCACTGCTCAGTTTTATTCTCCAGCCAATATCATCATGGTCGATGTCGATGATAACCGGCTGGAATTTGCCAAAACTGTCGGTGCCACCCATACCGTGAATTCAGCCAATGAGGATGCTATTCAACGTGTACTGGACCTCACTGATGGAAGAGGAGTGGACTGTGCCATTGAAGCGGTGGGCCTGGAAGCCACCTGGAATATTTGCCAGCATATTGTGAAAGAAGGCGGTCATCTGGCCAATGTCGGTGTACATGGTAAATCCGTCAATTTTGAACTGAATAAACTCTGGATTAAAAACCTGACCATCACCACTGGCCTGGTCAATACCAATACCACCGGGATGCTGCTCAAAACCTGCTGCTCCGGCAAACTGCCACTGGAAAAACTGGCCACCCATCACTTCAAGTTTGCTGAATTTGAAAAGGCCTATGATGTGTTTAAACATGCCTCTGACGAAAAGGCTTTAAAGGTCATGATTGAAATGACTTAGATCATCATTGGCAACAAAAAAGTCCGCTATGCGGACTTTTTTATTTTTTAGCATCAATTAAAAATAGGGAATATAACCACGCTGTTTATAACCTTGAGGAGAAGCAAGATTGGCCTGATTTTCATCCAGACGATAGAGCAGTTCCAGGAATCCACCCAGTTGTTCCTGTTGCAGTGCATGAGGTTCAAATTGGCCTAAACCTAAACGTGAAAATAAAGAAGAAATTTCACTATGTTTATGGACATATTTCATCGACCACTCCGAGAAATGTGGACGTTCTACCGTTGCATCCTGAAAGCGAAGCACCTGATGATGGCGTGGATCACGGCAAATACTCTGAAACAGATTTTCTACCACCTCTGCCTCACCTTCCAGACATTGAAAAAACTTGCCGTGGGAATAATATAAAACCCCGTTAATTTGGTGAGCTTTATTAAATTTTCTCGCTACAGATAATATATCGCTAAGATCCTGTAATAACTCTTGTTCAGATTCTATCCGCTCACTGGCGTAGCAAAGCTGTAGCATAAGGTCATCTCACTGAAGAAAGAATTAAAAGCATAATTTAATCAATTATTTTAATTTAAGTCGATCATTTTTTAATCAAATATCCGTTTTTGCTTACATTGTTTTAGGTTTGCTTTTCCAAAGAAAACTTCTAACAATTACCTCCTGAGAGGAAATCAATGATTTCAGATATATAGCGATAATGATGAAGGAGTGAAACCTGATGTTAAAAGATCTGATTTTCACTGTAGCGTTGTTGTGTATATGTTTTATGCTTTTGATTATGCTGAATGAGATGGCCTTGACGACCGAGACCAACATTCTGCTCAGTTCAGTTTTTGTAGGCTGGACGCTTTTACAGTTTGTTCGCCGTCGTATGTTTTTTTATATCAGTGTAAGCCTGATGATAGGAATACTTACGCTGTTAGGCAAATATGAAGAAGTGTTATGGAACAGCATAGGCCTGATGGCAGGTTATAGCGTATATAACCTGCTGCAGCGTATTTCTGTACCTGCACTTAAAGGCAAATTACAACATATCTCTATCTTGGATAAGTTTAATTCAATTGCTAAATAGCAGCTGCCACATCCTGTAGGCTGCGATCACGTTTAAACATGACATCTACATAGGAACACTGGGGAATAATTTTTAAGCTATTCTTGCGGGCAAAGTCGACCAGTACATCCAGCATTTTGCGTGCTACGCCTTGACCGCGTAAGGAATTATCTACCCAGGTATGATCAGCCACGATGGTCGATGCTTCTTGCCACTGATATGTAATTTCAGCAAGACGTCGACCATCTTCCTCCATAAAAAATACACCGCCGCGTTTTGAATCTTGATGTTGAATGTCCATACTGAAGGCTGATCTCTTAATAAAATTATTGGTTTATTTAATTTAAAACATCTTCTTAAAGAAATAATATGAATTATTGTTAAGTTTTTAATATTGGATGAAATTTTTTATTTTCTTTCATCATTTCCTGTGATTTTTTTCAAATATTGATAACTTTTTATTTCTCTATTTTGCCTGATTGAGGGTGATGCAGTTTTAGTCATCACATATCACCCCAAAAATTTAATTTTACCTACTCCCTAATTGAGAAAGACAGGATTAGAATGCAGCATCTTTTTGCATGCAACTTCGTATGTCTGACTCATCTTCCGCTTCTTCCGTCACCAAGCAATGGATTGGTGTCATCGCTTTAGCCTGCGCGGCTTTTATTTTTAACACCACCGAATTTATTCCTGTGGCATTACTGAGTGGAATCGGGCAAAGCTTTGCCATGTCCGCCACTCAGGCCGGCATCATGCTGACCATTTATGCCTGGATCGTGGCCCTACTATCTCTTCCGATCATGCTGCTCACTAAAGCCATAGAACGGCGTTTTCTACTGATGCTGGTCTTTGCGGTCTTTATTTTAAGTCATGTGCTGTCCTATTTTGCCTGGAGTTTTAGCACGCTGGTGATCAGCCGGATAGGGATTGCCATCGCACATGCCTTGTTCTGGTCGATTACCGCTTCACTCGCGGTTCGGGTCGCACCGAAAGGTAAAGAGTTTCAGGCACTCGGTTTATTGGCCACAGGAACGGCGATGGCGATGGTGCTCGGTATTCCATTTGGCCGGATGATTGGTGAGGCGTATGGCTGGCGTAATAGTTTTGCCCTGATTGCGTGTCTCGCATTGATCATTTGCCTGATTCTGGCCAAAACCTTGCCATTGCTTCCAAGTGTCAATTCAGGCTCCCTCAGCAGCTTAAAAAGCCTGATCAAACGTCCAAGCCTGATGCTAGTCTTTACCCTCACCATTCTGGTGATTACGGCGCAGTTTACCGCTTATAGCTATATTGAACCATTCTCCCTGAATATCGCCCGCTTTGATTCAGCCCAGACCACAACTTTACTTCTGGTTTATGGCGGAGCAGGATTCCTGGGTTCTTATCTGTTTGGCCGCTTTGCCGCACAGTTTCCGAAAATGACTATTCCTGCTTTTACTTTTGGACTGGTTATTTCCATGCTGCTGTTATTGCCCTTGTCGAGCACAGTCACAGGCCTCTCTGGCTTATCTCTGCTGTGGGGTTTGAGCATCATTGGTTTCAGCTTGGCTCTACAATCCAAAACCCTGAACCTAGCTGCAGATGCCACAGATGTTGCCATGGCCATTTATTCAGGCCTGTATAACGTCGGGATTGGCGGAGGAGCTTTGCTTGGCAGTATTGTCACGCTTCAGATCGGGCTATCGAGCATTGGCTGGGTAGGCGCAGGGCTGGCGATTCTTGGATTTCTGCTTAGTCTTTATTTGGTTCAGCGTTTGGACTTCCTGCCCAAAGCTGCTGATTAAACGCTGCTTTTTGTAAAATAATTTGTGATTATGCATAAAATCTGTCATGCTCATTTGATATTGAGCAATTGCTCAAACAGAATTGAGTTTGAACAAGGGGAGTAGCCTCCTCCAAACGTTTAAGAATGAAATTTTAGTTTTTGAACGTATCAGAATATCGTCATTACACTTTGCAAAAAGTCGGTATCTGAGCATCTTGAAATACTGCTGGATCTCATCCAGTAGAGCACAAAGATGTAGGCAAGACCTTGATCATGTTGTTATAGATGTATTTCATCTGACAGCAGGTCAAGGTTTTTTTATGGCCGATTGTCAGATGTGGAGAATTCCCATGGAAACAATTGGTACACCTTGGCTGTATCTGGCTTTTTTCATTATCGTTGCAGTGATGCTGGTCATCGATTTTATCGGCTTTAAGCATCAGCACGGACAGCCCACCAAAGTCCGCACTGCCGCCTACTGGAGTGTTGCCTGGGTCAGTGTAGCGACTCTGTTTGGCGGTGCATTATGGCTGTATCTGGAACAGACTTCAGGTGCTGCTCTGGCAAACCAGAAGGTGATGGAATACTTTGCCGGTTATTTGCTGGAAAAATCTCTGGCAATTGATAATGTCTTTGTCTGGCTGATGATCTTTGCTGCCTTTGCTATTCCTCCTGCACTGCAACGCCAGCTGCTGCTCTATGGCGTTTTGGGTGCCATTATTCTGCGGACCATCTTTATTTTTATTGGCGCATGGTTCGTACAGGAGTTCTCGTGGATTCTGTATATCTTCGGTGCTTTTCTGGTTTATACCGGTTTTAAATTCCTGCGCGGCCAAGGAGAAGAGCATACCGATATTGAAGATATGGCAGTTCTGAAATGGCTACGCAAACATATCCGGATTACGCCGCAAATGCGTGGCAATAAATTTTTTGTGCATCAGAACGGTGTCCTGTGGGCAACGCCATTATTTCTGGTGCTGATTCTGGTGGAAGCTTCTGATGTGATCTTTGCGGTAGACTCGATCCCAGCCATTTTCGCTGTCACCACCGATCCCTTTATTGTTTTAACAGCGAACCTGATGGCGATTCTGGGTCTGCGTGCCATGTTCTTCCTGCTCGCTGGTGCTGCATCAAAAATGTACTATCTGCCTTATGGCCTCGGGATCATTCTGGTCTTTATCGGCTTCAAGATGCTGATGCTGGAAGTATTCCATATGCCGATCTGGATTTCCCTGAGCTTTATTGTCATTGTGCTGACGATTACCGCCTGGTTATCAATCCGTCATAGCAAAAAATACAATGAAACAGCGCTATAAATAATTGCTTCGGCATTCCTGATAAGTCCGCAAAATGCGGGCTTTTTTTATTTCAGGCCAGTGATCGTTTTGGCTACTTTAATTAGCATCATTTTCTTTATTTAAATCTAATTTAAAAATCTCGTGATAATTGCTTTGATCTTGGCCGCTATTTTGCATTGTTAAAATTTGGGGATTTTTAGTTGTGTATTTCCCATACAGGCTAGAACTTTTCAGCTACAATCAATCGAAAAAATTACAAAGTGCAGGTTTTCAATGTCTTCTTACATTGCGACGACAGCTATCCGTGGTCGTTTCCTCGATATCCAGAATACAGTTGCCCAAGCACGTGAAATTCACGACCAAGTGCGTTATATAGAAGATGGTTTACTCATCATAAAAAATGGAATAATCCAGTGGTTTGGTTCCTGGCAGGAAGGTCAGCAGCAGCTCCCTGAAGGTCTGGATATTACTTATTATCCTGAACAGCTCATCATTCCGGGTATGATCGATACCCATATCCATTTCCCGCAAACTGAAATGGTCGGTGCTTATGGGGAACAGCTACTAGAATGGTTAAATACTTATACCTTCCCGACTGAGATCCAGTTTCAGGATCCGGCGTATAGCCAGAAAATTGCACAGTTCTTTATTCAGGAATTGCTGAAAAATGGTACAACCACAGCTTTGGTGTTCTGTACCGTTCATCCAGCCTCGGTAGAAGCACTGTTCGAAGCGGCTACAGCACAGAATATGCGTCTGATTGCCGGTAAAGTGCTAATGGACCGCCATGCACCTGAAGCCCTGACGGATACTGCAGAATCTGCCTATAGCGACTCTAAAGCCCTGATTGAGAAATGGCATGGTAAAGGACGTAATCTTTATGCGATTACGCCACGTTTTGCTCCGACCTCAACGCCTGAACAGCTGGAAAAAGCAGGGCAGTTAAAAGTCGAATATCCAGATGTTTATATCCATACTCATCTCAGTGAAAACAAAAATGAGATTGCCTGGGTAAAAGAACTCTTTCCGGAACGTGAAGGCTATCTGGATGTCTATCATCATTATGGACTGACCGGCGCTAAATCCGTATTTGCCCATTGTGTGCATCTGGAGGAAGGGGAGTGGGAGTGTATGCATCAAACCGACTCTGCAATTGCCTTCTGCCCAACCTCAAACCTTTTCCTGGGTAGCGGTTTGTTTCCGCTGAAGAAAGCCTGGGATAAAGGCGTGAAAGTCGGCTTGGGTACCGATATCGGGGCAGGAACCTCCTTTAACCAACTGCAAACCTTAAATGAAGCTTATAAAGTGCAACAACTGCAAGGAGAAAAACTTTCGGCTTTTGAGTCGCTATATCATGCGACCCTGGGTGGTGCGAAAGCCTTAAGTCTGGATGACCGTTTGGGGAATTTCAATGTGGGCAAAGAAGCAGACTTTGTGGTGCTGGATCTCAATGCCACCGCTTTACAACAACTACGGCAGAGCAGGGCCAAAAATATTGAAGATACCTTTTTTGCACTGACCATGCTGGGGGATGACCGTAATATTGCAGCAACCTATGTCTATGGACAGGCTGTCTATGTCAAAGCCCAATAAATCGCGTCAGCGCAGGATCATTTTGGCTGCAATCGTCGCTGTCTGTGCCTTTGCGCTGAAGAGAGATTCACAGCAGCCCGAAAATTGATTACATTTACAGCAAGTAAAACAGGTGCATCTCAAGCAAGGATGTATTAAAATTGCTGCAATTCAGGTGTTGCAGGTCAACACCTTTTTTATTTTGCTATTTTTATTTTTTAGGTATCTACCCATGACCGTTCAAATGAGCGTAATGATTTCCGCTGAAGAAATTCAAGCTAAAGTCAAAGAGCTTGGTGCTAAAATCGATGCACACTATGCCAATAGTGACAAAGAGCTTGTACTTATCGGTTTGTTACGCGGTTCAGTGATTTTCATGGCAGACTTGTGTCGTGCCATTACCAAGCCACATGAACTCGACTTCATGACTGTATCCAGCTACGGCGGCGGTACGATTTCGAGCCGTGATGTCAAAATCCTGAAAGATCTGGACGGTGAAATCCGTGGTAAAGATGTGCTGGTGGTTGAAGATATTATTGACTCAGGTAATACCTTAAGCAAAGTCCTGGAAATCCTGCAAACCCGTCAGCCAAACTCAATTGAACTGTGCACTTTGGTGAGCAAACCTTCACGTCGTGAAATCGAGCTGGAAGTAAAATTCTTGGGCTTTGAAGTCGAAGACAAGTTCATTGTTGGTTACGGTCTGGACTATGATCAAAAATACCGTCATATTCCATTTATTGGTGAAATCGGCCTTTAAGAACCGGTTTAAAAGAAGTGGCTTCGTGCCACTTTTTTTATTTCTTGAATCATTTCAGTAACACAGCAAACAAAAACGCAACAGCCCGTTGCAGGACATGACTTTTTTCAGTGCTTTTCTTGCCGCAAGATAAACCTGATGTAAAAACAAAGACATGATAACAAGGAGTATGCTGATGTGGTCAATTATCGTTGCGATTGTGGTGGGTTTTATTGCGGGTCTGGTTGCACGCGCGATTCATCCTGGTGATGACAAGGCTGGATTCATTGTTACGACCCTGTTGGGGATTGCCGGTTCACTGGTTGCGACCTTTGCCGGGCGTATGCTGGGCTTGTATTCCCAAGATTCTGCCGCAGGCTTTATTGCCTCAGTGATTGGTGCTGTAGTCATCCTATTTATCTATAATATGGTGACCAAACGCAAACGAATCTAAGCCCTGCTTAGAATAAGTTTCTTTCATAAAAAAAGAGCACTGGTTTAAGTGCTCTTTTTTTATTTATTGAGTATAGTCAGAATTTTACAGGCCGAATTCTTTGAAACCTTGTTCAATCTGTTCTGCTGGCTGAGCGCCCATGACTTTAAAACCATTCGAGAAAATAATCGCTGGTGTGCCATTTACACCGAGTGATTGTGCCAGCTGTTTATTACGTTCAATCGGGTTGGCACAGCTCTTTTTCGATTTAGGTTGTATACCTTGACCAATCAGGTCTTCCCAAGCCTGTGCTGGATTTTTTTCACAATAAACCTGTTTAGATGGCGCAATTGACTGCTGTTTTAAAGGCAGGATGAAGGTATAAATAGTGACATCTTTGAGTTTTTTCAGCTCTACTTCAAGTTGTTTACAATACGGGCAATTTGGGTCAGAAAAGATGGCAAGCTGACGTTTTCCTGTCCCTCTGACTGATTTAATCGCATCCTGTAGCGGTAACTTTTTCCAGTCGACACTGTTTTGTTTGAGTAATAAATCCTGAGTCAGATTATGCTGGTCCTGAATACGGAACATTGAACCAGCTAGGAGATGCTGGGCATCTTCATTCAGATAGACAATCTGCCCCTGCATGGAACCGCTATAGATTCCTTTCATTTCGGTAGGCTGAATATTTTCAATTTTTAGGTTGGGACTGTTTTTTGCCAGATTGGCTTTAACTGTATCCACATTGGCAAAGCTAAGGCCAGGGAAGAGGGTCAAAGCCAGCAGCATATTTCTTATTTGCATGAATGTCCTGCTCAGGTCCAAGTTAAATGTGTTTCGATTTTAGTCTTTTTAAAAAGAAAATTCTGACTATTTTATGTAGCCTGATGTTCAAATCGAACTGATCAATCAGTTATGTTTCACGTGGAACATTGACCCTTTAATGCTGATTGACTTCTACCGAGATATGCACGATTTCGTCATGAATAGAGATCGCCTCACGGATTTGATCAGCACTAATAGGGATTCCTGTTTGAACGGCAACAAAACAGGAAAATTTACCTTTACCGACTCTCGATACATGCAGGTCAGTTAAATGCAGATCATTCCCATATTCAGCAATGACTTCACGTATTTCTTCGACCACTGGGGCATCCATATCGGCATCCAGTAAAGTCTTGGCACTTTGCTTTAGCAGGCCAATCGCCCAGCGTGCAATCAGGATTGAGCCGACCAGTCCCAGTACTGCATCGAGAAAATCCCAGCCCATATATTTTCCAGCAAACAAGGCAATAATGGCCAGAACAGAAGTCACGGCATCAGCAACCACATGCAGAAAGGCCGCTTTATGGTTCAAGTCATGATGACCATGATTATTATCATGCTCGTGATGGGAATGTCCGTGATGATGATCATGGTGATGGTGCCCATCATCATGCAGCAACCAAGCACAGGCCAGATTAATCAATAGTCCTAAAATCGCGATTGGAATGGCTTGGCTATAATGAATCTGAACTGGCGAAAATAGACGTTCTACTGAATGAATCGCCATAAAACCGGCTACTACAAGCAATAAAATTGCACTGCTATAACTGGCCAGAATTTCAATCCGCCAAGTACCCATATTAAAGCGGGGATCATTCGCATAATGGCGGGCCGCTTTATAGGCAAAGTAAGCTAGTCCCAAGGCCAATACATGCGAGCCCATATGCCAGCCATCAGCAAGTAAAGCCATTGACTGGAAGATCCATCCCCCTAATACTTCCAGCACCATCATGACGGCAGTCAGAATCGTGGCAAACAGAATCTTTTTCTGTGCGAGTGGATTACCTTCATCAAATTGATGGCTGTGCGAATTGGCGGTATGTTTTTGCATAAAAGGGAACTGTTATTAATACTCCCCCCTAGTATATTTATTTTTGGAGATTTGTGGTGAGTCATGTACATGATGATAAAAAAATATTAAACCGGGTACGGCGCTTGCAAGGTCAGATGAACGCCGTAGAGCAGTCTCTCCAGAATCCTGAGACAGGCTGTATTCAGGTCCTGCAACAGGTTGCAGCCGTTAAAGGTGCCATAAACGGTTTGATGAATGAGTTGATCGAGACCCATTTAAGAGAGCATGTCATTGGAGAAGCTGTGGTTAATGAAGAAGAACTGGCTGAGTTTTTAAAATTATTAAAGCGTTATGGCTAATTGTTTAGTTCAACATTTTTGTTTTCTTTACAGCAAGATAATTGACCGCTTTTTCATCTAACCGATACACTGCCACCCATTCTCTTCTTTCTTCCACATCATTCTTTTTAAAATGTGGTGAAACTTTTACGGCAGCTACATGACAGAAAATATCTCATGGCGACCTTTCGCCATGGTCAGTCTTGCATTGATTATGGGTACCATCGGTACAGCACTGGCAAGTCCGCTTTATCCCATTTATCAACAGATCTGGCATTTATCGCCAAGCCAGATTACCTATATTTTTGTCGCCTATATGTTTGGCTGTCTGGGTACCTTGTTATTCCTGGGACGTACCAGCAACACGATTGGTTTCTTAAGAACCCTGCAAATTGGTCTGGTATTTATTAGCATTGGCTTGGTCATTTCAGTCTTTGCCGAGAATGCGCTGATTTTGTCGGTGGGTCGTTTTATCATTGGTATTGCTTCAGGTCTGATGACCACTTCAGCAATGCTAGGCATGATGCAAACCATTCCAGAAACTCATAAGCAGCTTGCACCACAACTGGTATCGATTCTGACGGCTATAGGTTTTGGTTTGGGGCCGTTTGTGGGTGGGGTAATTGCGCAGTTTTCTCAAGCTCCATTAATTACTCCATACCTCCCAATTATTCTTGGGGCAGTGCTGTGTTTTGTCGGATTATTCTGGCTAAAAACCCCTGCTTTTGAACGTCAGCCTTTTAGTATTGCACCGAAATTACTGCGTCCTGAACCTCAGTATCATGCTGTGTTCATGATTGTGGGATTAACTGCATTTAATGCCTTTGCTGCTTTCAGTTTATTTGCTTCACTGTCACCGTCTTTTGTGCAGGATATCTTGCCCTGGCATGATCCTTTGGTCAGCGGTACCGCCATTACCTGTATTTTGCTGATTTCTGCTGTGGTGCAGTTCTTTGCTAAAGCTGTTCCTGCAAAGAAATGTCTGAATATTGGCCTGATGATTATGCTGGTGAGCTTGGTTAGCCTTGCTCTTTGTATGATCCTTAAAGCAAGTATCTTGTTCTTCGCCAGTGATATCTTATTCGGGATTGGACATGGTTTTGCCTTAATGGGCGCATTCGGTGTGATTCATGCGATCACAACCTTGCAAAATCGGGCAGCCGTGATGTCGACTTACCTGTTTATTGGCTATTTGGGCACGATTGTGCCGATTATCGCGGTGGGGTATCTGGCTGATCACTTCGGCTTAGGATTTGCCGTGATCAGCTTCTGTGTAGTGATCAGTGCACTCTGTCTAATCCTTTGGCTATGGCATCAGAAACTGCAGGTAAAAGCCTGATAAAAAAGCCCACATTTGAGGGCTTTTTTATATAACTTAAGGATTATTTTCCAATACAGAATGTAATTTAAATTATATTTTTAATATAAATTAATTACTTATAAAAATAATTAAAACTCAGTGCCTAACAAGTGACTGATTATGTCATCACTAGGCACTTTTTAAGCCTGTGCCTGATCTGCTTTTGTTGTTCGATTTGGTCGCATGGGTGGGGGATGCTCAGACATTCCAGCATGATAGATCGGATACCGCGTCCATCCAATCGAGTTTTATCTATTGGGATTTTAAAGGCCAAAACCACACTTTAGCTCTCTCCCTCGCGTGCGCGCGCGTTTTATTGATTATTGTCTGACGGTATAGCGGTTTGCTGTGTTTTTTCGCTGCTCAATTTTGAGCATCGGCACTGGTGACTGTACGAAAGTTTCGTAGTGGATTACTACTACGGAAAACTCAGGTTAGCCAACGCAATTTTGCGTTGTCCTACTATAGAAAACTTTAGTTTCAAAAATACAAAACCTAATAAAACCTAATATTCAAAGATGCCATGCTGTTATCAATTGTTATGGTCTGGACTTAGTAAAACTTAGTATTGCAGACGGCGTAAATCCTAAGTAATCCTAAGGTCATAACCTGACAAAACCTGACATTTAGAACGCCGTAGCTGTAAGCAATAGTAAGTACCTTTAACTTTATTTTAACTTTTAACTCAAACAGGATTTTTTTTGCTGGTGCGGTTGGGAGTGGTCTCCGCTTTGGGCCAATCCATAAGGTATAAAATCCCCCCCTTGCTATATAATCGTATATACGATATATTAAATGAAGAATCTACTAAGGGGTATACAATGACGAACAAGACTAAAACTTATGATGCTGGTGATATGCACGACCTAGCTTCATTAGCTGAATCAGATATGAACTGGATGTGTACAGCTATCAGCCATATCAGAAAAGAAGTAATGAAGTTAAACAAGCTGGCAGAAAGTGGAAAAGAAGTCAGCCAGTATCATTTTTCTGAAATTGTTACTCAACTAGATATGTATGAATATTTAGCAGAAGACCGCCACCGCAACCATGCTAAAGGGGCAGAAGCATATAAGGCTGAGTGGGAAGCTGCCAAACAAAAGGCCAGTGCATGAACAAGCCTAACGACACGCCCAAAACTCGCTATGAGAAAAAGCGCAAGCAAAAGCTAGTCAGCTTCAATACTGAGAATCCACACGATGCCAATCTATTGGCCCATGCTAATAAACTGGATGATTTTAGCGGATGGGTTAAAGAACAATTGAATGAAGATATGAAGAAAAAGAAAGGCTCACAATAGTGGGCTTTTTTAATGCCTTAAATACACATAGTCTTATGCCATGCTTTACGCCCTTAATAATTATTTAAACCTGATCAATCCGACTGAGATAACTCACTAAGAATATCGACATGAAGTTATATTTTTTATTTGGCCGAAACATCGCATAAGGCATATCGTTTTGATGTGGTAACAGGAAATCAGATATACAAGTTTTGATGTGGTAACAGCATTTTTTTGATGTAGTAACATGGTCAACGTATATAAAATAATCAGAAGTACTGACGTGTGGTATACGGTTATAATTTTGGTATCCATCCATAAAAATAGAAATATCAACCTGTCAAAACCTGACACTTTTCCCAGTATAAAAACCTGTCAAAACCTGTTATTTGAAAGTAAGGGATAGTAAGTATTTGAACCTAACAAAACTTAACCTTTGAACCTGATAAAACCTGAAATTAGAACCCAATTAAACCCAACGATTGAGCCCGATAAAACCTATTATTTGAGCTTCAAAATACTTCAAGTTGTTATCAATTGTTATGGTTCGGACTACTACAAAACACTACCCTATTTTCCATATAAAAAACCGACATTATAGACCCCTTTATAAACACTCTATTTGTACGAAATTGCTTACATATATTATTGAAATATAAGGTTAATTATTACTTTCTACATGGTAAAATTAAGAATAAATTTTTGGTGAAAAATAGCAGTCTATTAAGGCTAATTTACTAAAAATTTTGAATAGCTAAAAAGAGGCTATTAATCACTAAAAAGTAATTTTAAAAACAGGAGAATGCTTATGCCAATTGCAGCAGCAGCAATAGGAACAAAACTTGCAGTAGGTATGGTAGGTGCCAGTGTGGTTGGTGGTGCTTTGTCCTCCAGGGCACAAAGAAAATCAGCAAATGCAGCAGCAAACGCCCAGATCGAAGCCTCTGAAATGGGGGTAGAGGAACAGCGTCGACAGTTTGATGCAGTTCAGAAGCTCTTAAAACCTTATGCGGATGCAGGCCTTAGCGGTTTGACTGGTCAGCAAGATTTGCTTGGAATCAATGGTAATACAGCCCAACAAGCAGCGATTAACAACATTAACAATAGCTCTGAAATGCAAACCTATTTGCAACAAGGTGAAAACGCCATTTTGCAGAATGCATCCGCTACTGGTGGGATACGTGGTGGCAACACTCAAGCAGCATTAGCACAGTTTAGACCGCACTTGCTTAACCAATTAATCAATCAGCGTTATCAAAATTATGCTGGATTAACATCATTGGGTCAGAACGCAGCAGCAGGGACAGGTAATGCTGGCATGCAAACAGCTAGCAATATTTCAAACCTGTATCAACAGTCTGGTGCAGCACAAGCGGGTGCGGCTTTAGCAAAAGGTCAGGCAAGTGCCGATATGTGGAATGGTGTATCACAGGCAATCGGTCAAATTAGTGGTATGAAGATGATGGGCCTATTTTGATTAAAGGCCATTTACTGATACGTACTGATACGAAATGCAGTTTCAGCAAAATGGCTATGATGCTTATATATAAAGGCTTTGATGGGGGTTTTATGGTGCTTTTTGGTGGGGTACTGTCAAGGTAAATCAGAGAAGTGCTGTATAGCTAAATTTCTCCTTTCAGATTTGGAATCTGGTAGGGTGACATTTGAAATGCGACCCTATGAAAGAGATGCTTTTAATCTAATTAGACTGCACCGATCTAAAGCTGTTTATTCTATTGTCACGATTTCCATGATAGTTGAATCTGCATGGTTATCTTGACCATTCAGCCAATAAAAAGCCCCCAATTAAGGAGGCTAGTCAATCATAGCAATTGCAGCTCATCGGCTCGAATCTCTGTTATTTCCCGATCAGTTCCTTTATTGTCTTTCCACTTCCTTGTACGCAATGAGCCCTCAATATAAACCTTGCTGCCTTTCTTGAGGTACTTACTGGCAATCTCGGCTAATCGGTTGTTAGTAGTGATTCTGTGCCATTCTGTAGCCTCTTTGCGCTCTCCAGTGGTCTTGTCTTTCCAGAACTCGGACGTTGCAACGCTGAATGTCGTAATGCTGCCACCGTTGGGAAATTGTTTAGTTTCAGGGTCACGGCCTAATACACCCATCACAGTTACTTTGTTTACGTTTGGCATTGGCTTAAATCTCTCTAAATTTTCTCAGAATGTCTATTTTTCATGGGTAACGTAGGTAACATGGGTAACATCCTTGCTATGACAGCGTTTCAGGGTGTTACCTATATTTTTTTGCTTGGGTAACGATGGGTAACATGGGTAACAAATGAGGGAAAATTTAGAACTTGTTACCTCTGTTACCTGTTACCATTTTCAATAGGTAACGCCTGAAAGCCTTTATTCATGCGGTTGTTACCTGTGTTACCTCTGTTACCTTCGTTTTTTACTATTCCCAGCTAAAAATAGCCTCTTTGACGGCGTAAACCTTCACTGCGTTTTTCCGTGATGGGATTCTTGCGGTCTTGCTGGTCTTGCCTGTGTCATGCTCAAGTAGGTTGTAAGCTAGTAAGGCCCTTGCTGCTTTGCGACTGTCATAACCTTTGCAGACTTCATTTTTAAACTGCTCAGGCAATACATAAAATATCTTTTCGCCGTTCTCTATCTTCCAGTAGCCGACACGGTTATTGATACGCTCGATATGATCGGGATCGGGTGTAATAGCTTCAAAACGGCTTGATTCATTCGCCTCAAAGAATGCCTTAACATGGGTCACAATTTCCCGATTCTCATAATCTCCGACCTGCTCAAAACTGCCCAGCCATTGATTAAATATCTTTTGTACGGCGTTAAACGCTGTGCCTGTTTTCCAGCCTGTAATATTGGCCTTTGTTGCCAGCTCTCCAGCCGTTGCCACCAATGCAAAGTAGTTAGCCACTCGGACAATATGCCCTTGCGACTGGTTCACGGTTAAGGCTTGGCGATACTGGTCTAAAAGCTCTCTAGCTTCGTCCATGCGCTCGCCTTTGTTGCTGGTCAGATACTCAAGCCATGCAATGCCAGCCACGCCGTAGCAGTCTGCCATGCGTTTACTCAGTTCAATCGCTTGCTTTGCCCCATCCTCTGCAAAGTCGATACAATCAAAAATACCGTACTCAGACTGGTCTATATCAATATCAGCCAAGCGTATTTCTTGCCCCAGCTTAGTCTTTTGGCCTTGCTCGGTCATAATGTCTTTAAGGCTTTTTTCACCACTGGATAGAAAAATAACTTTCCACTGGTGCATAGGTTTTGCTGTAATTTGCTTGGTCATTCGACCTTTACCTAAACCATTGGCAAGCATATAAACGACATTGCCTAGCTCTTTGGGGTTCGCTATCTCCCCGATTTCATCCAGCACTAAAAAGCTGTCATTGTGCATATACGCTGTATGCTCTAAGGCGTTCCCTGTGGCTCTCCATGTCCTATAAAACTGCTTTGGATTTCCCCACACGGAACTCGCAAGGTTTAAGGCTGTGCTTTTCCCTTTGGATGAACTGCCCTTGATATGAAAGCCTCCGCCTTGCTGGTTAAGAGGGTCTAGCAGTTGCCCAGCAAAGGCCGTACACAATGAAAAAGCCAACAAGCTATGATTCTCTGCCAATTGCGCTACATTACTTCGCCATTGCTCTAGTGTGCCTTTGCTTTGATAACGGTTATCTAGGGCATTGTTAGCCTGATAAACAATTAAATCACTGCTGCTTTGTCCGATCTGCTTATGAGGTAGTACAAATACGTCATCATGCCAGCCGACCCGATCCACACATAAGGCATATTGACCTGTTTGATAACTCATTAAATAGCATTGAAAAAGGTTTCTTGCTCGTTGGTCAGGTGCAATCATTACACCCTGGTAAGACAATGCTTTGCGTAGGTCTGCGCCGTCCGTCTGGAATAGCTCCATAGATAGGGCCTGTGTGTGTTCTACCTCGTTGTCATCCTTCCACTTGAGCAATACACCCCAGTTATTACTAGAATTATCCCTAGTCTTTGCAACGACCAATACAGGGCTTGAGATAAAACGCTTGTGGCTTATGCCGTTCTTATCTTCGTCAACAAAATAAAGCCCATCCTCTGTGATGTGGAAATGTCCGTTTTCCCATTTCATAGGTTTAGCCAGGTGGCCTTTGGGTAAAATACTTTTTACTGGTAAAGCCTCTATAGCTTCATCAATAAACGCCAGCACCTCACTTACACTTTCATGCTGGGTCAGTTCGATCTGAAATTCACTTACACCAATTTTTAAATACTGGCATAGCAGCCTAACAGCCGTGTTCTGCTCCAATGCTTTGAATGGCTCAAGGTGCATTTGCTCAATTCTGACAGGTAGGTAAAGCTGCTTATAACCTGCCTGTGATAGCTGATTAATAACGAACTGTATTTGTTCAAAATCAAACGGCTTGAGTTCTGTTTTATGGTTGCTGCATAGGGTAGGCAGTAGCACCAATACAACGGCGTACCCAGTCTGTGCGACCTTAAAGAAAGCCTCTAGGCTGTACGTGATAATGACAGGCTTGGCATGGTCAAAATCACCATACCTTACAAAACCTTTAGCCAGTCCATCAGGTATGACGGCCACACGCTGCCCATCCTGCATGACTGCACATTGAACAAGCTCCATTTGCCCATCATAGATAGGCATAATCAAAGGCTGTGCATAGGTAACGCCGTTTATATCCACATTGCCATCATCAACATAAATCGGCTGCTCAGGACTGCCAAAACGCTGTATTAATGGATGTGATGAATAGGCATCATTAAACGATACAAGCTGTGTACATTGCGCTAAAATATCTTTGGCTTGATCTAGTGTATCGGGGCTTTTGTGAAGTGCGTTCATAATTGCCCCTTTATGCTTGAACTAAGCGCGAAACGCCTAGCAAAACTAGAATGAAGATTACGCCGTAGAACAAGCCAAGCATAAGATCGAATAAATACTGTTTCATGCTGCCACCTGCTTAATAAGTTCATAACGCGCATTACGGCCAATACCTGAATTATTGCGCTCGTTATGGGTCACAATGTCATAGCCTGCATTTCGTAAACGCTGAATGATTGCGCTCAGGCGGTAGCAGTTGAAAAGGTCGATAGCCTCGGCCTGTGAAATGGTCTTGCCTTGCTTGAGGTGTGCTAGGACTTGTTTTAATTGGGTGTTGTTCATGTTCTTATGCTCCCATTCCTGATAGTGCATCAGTCAGCTTGTGAATCGTTCCGATATGGATTATCAGAACGTCCTTAACACCTGATTTCTTCACCATGTCAGCATGTTCACTGAGTAGCTCTTTAATCGTTCCGTTAAAGCCTTTAACCTCTAAAAACTTCATAGCTTCATCATTTACGATTAAATCTGCTTCCTGATCCGCTTGGCCAGTCGGACAATATGAAGCAAGGGCATAGGCGTATAGATCGGCTGGGTCTGTAATGCTCAAGGTTTCCAGTGCCAAGCGTAAAAAGGTATTTAGCTTGCTGGCCTCAGCCTTTAGGTAGTCATCAATTGAATAAGGCTTAGAAAATACCTCTGCACTTAATTCGGATGCTCGGATAGAAACATGGTCTAGCAGGTCAATTGCCTGTTCAATCTGTCTTGCATTGGCTTCGGTTTTAAGTTCATCAGGCAAGTAATCAAGGGCCAAGCAAGTGAAGTCAGATACATCAGTAAAAAGGCTCTTTATCTGCTCGCCGTTTCCTGCATGGCTGATCTGCTCAAGTTTGTTTTGCGCTTGCTGGGTGATGCTAATCGCATCTTGTAGAGTAATTTCCATAGCTCAAGCCTCCATCGTTGCAATGGTGGCTTTGTGGCTTGCTATGCGTTCATTAATCCACTGGTCTACATCGGATTCAATCCAGGCCACGCGACGTTCAGAAATATTGACTGCTTTCGGGAACGTGCCTTGTTGCATCATTGCGTAAATTGACGATGCACCCAAACCAGTTTTGGCCTGCACTTCTTTACGGCGGATCAGGCGTACATTTTCGATTTTTTGTTCTTTAGATAAAGTCATCTAAACATTCTCCATAATGGAAATGCCTAGACACAAAATAGGGAATAGAAAAGTAATTAAGAGGGAAAAACTAAGTTTTATTAATCAGATATAGCAGCATATAGCTGTTCAATAGATTCTAATGACTAACAACAAATGTTCAGTTTAGTAAACAATATGTTGACTTATGCCATGTTTGAACTACTATAAATACTGTTAAACCAATTTAACAAAATTAGTTTTTAATCGTTTTACATTTCTAAAGTTCCTTTAGTTTTGTGCCTGTCACGGCGGTTAAAAACATTTGGTGATTTTGCGACTGCAATCGCTTGTCACCACGGAAAAAGGTTAGCACTGCAATGCTGGCCTTTTTTTGTTTGTGGGTCTAAATACACCTTTAAAAAGGTATGATAGACATTCATTAAGTTCCTAATAAATACATTGGAACTCTATGTTTTACTTTATAAGAGTTTTGCTTAAATGGCTACCTCTTTACCCAACAAGCGCGACATCTTCAGTAACACCTCACTACTTAAATAATTCACTTTTGAATAACAGTACTATTAAAAAAATATAACCTGAGTTATAGGCTTTAAACTTCAATTTAACTCTATTTAATTCGGTTTAAGTCGTTTTACCTCACTTTTGCTATAAATCTAATATAACCAAAGTTATAAATTGAATAGCATTACTATTAGTCATATATGAATAATTAATAATTCAGCAAGTTACAATTAGATACAATTAAGCACCTTTAGCCTGATTAAAAAAGATCAGATTCGGTTCATAAATCACACTAAAAATATGATTACTCCATTTCTGCATCATCTCTGTGCGTTCTTTTTCATACTTGGCTTTGTTATATACACCCCTTACACCTTTGGCCGTATGGTTTAAACAAGCCTCGATTGCATCACTATTAAAACCTTGCTCGTTTAAATGGGTGCTGGCCGTTCTTCTCAAGTCATGCACGGTAAACGGTGGCAAGTCTGTTAGTGCCAGTGCTGCCTTTTGCGCCGTATTAAATGCGTTATGGCTGATATGAGTACCTGGCTTTCTGCCTACAAATACAAAAGGCTCATTGCCTGCAATCGCTTTGAGTTCCTTAAATATCTCCATCACCTGATCCGACATATAAACGACCATTTCACGGCTATGGCCTGTCGCACTGTCGGCCTTTGTTTCAGGGATAAGCCATATACGGCTATCAAAGTCGATATGCTCCCATTTAGCCCTCAATAGCTCTGACTTTCTAACCAATGTCAGCAATGACAGCAAAAGGCCCAGCTTTCTAGGTCTATAGATTCTCGAATTTAGTAAGGTGGTGTAATAGGTACGGATTTCATTTGTACTTAAATATCTATCTCTAGGCTTTGCCTTGTGTACGTGCCGTGATGGGATAGCCAAAACAGGGTTATATGGTACAAGGCCCAAAGTCATTGCATAATCAAACATGCGCTTTAACAAGCCTCTGACTTGGTTAGCTGCTGCATCATATCCCTGTTCTTTTTTACGCCATATAGTACGGCGTATATCTTCAATACTGATCTGATCTAATGGAATATGGCCCATCATCGGATAAATATCATTGCTCAGGCATAAAACCATGTTGTAAGGGTCTTTGCGGTCTTTTTTAATGACTTCTTTTAAATAGCGTTCGCCGTAGTCCTTGAACAAAATACCTTTAGGTTTGGTCTTATCTTGTTTTGGTGAAATACCTTTAGCCACCAATGAGGCGGATTCATCCCTGATCTGTCTAGCATCCTTCAATGACAAGTCAGGATAACGACCTATAACAAGCCGTTCTTGCTTGCCTGCCAGTGAGTAACGATAGTGCCATGACTTAACGCCTGATTCCTTCACCTCAATAAACAGGCCATTATTCAGCTTGTCTTTAACTGAATATCGCTTGTCTTGTGGTTTCAGGTTTTGAATCTCTCTATCAGTAGAGAAAAACAGGCCGTTCATTTTTGGCATTACTCTAGTCACTCAGGCATGAAAATAAGGTTTTATTGTCACGTAGCTAGTAGGTGACTAAAAAAATCATAGCACTAGATGAACGTATAGAACATATTGGAACAATAAAAAGACATAAAAAAAGCACTAAGCTATTAAAACTTAATGCTATTTAATTATCATTGGAACTTATTAGAATTTACTGGAATATAGGCTTAAATTGAAATTACTTTCCAATACAGAACGATCCAAAGATCTTGCCCAGCAGGTCATCCGCACTAAAGTCACCCGTAATTTCGCCCAGCGCATTCTGTGCCAGACGTAAAGACTCTGCGACCAGTTCACCTGCGTTATACACTACAAGTTGCTCACGGGCTTCAGCTAGGTACATCTGAGTGCGCTTCATTGCGTCTAAATGGCGGGTACGGGCAATAAAGGTATCTTCTTCAGGCTGGAAGCCTGCATGCGCCGTAATCGCATCTATGAGCGACTGGACGCCAGTTTCTTGCTTGGCTGAAACGGTAATGTGACGGAAGCCCTTAAAATCCCCCATGACAGCATCGGCACCGGTCAAATCGGCTTTATTCCCAATCAGGATCAGACGTTTTGGCTCGAGATGCTCGGCAAAATATTCTTGAGCGAGTTGTAATGGGTCATCACCTTGGCTCAGGTCATAAACCAGCAACAGCAGATCGGCCTGTTCAATTTCTTTAATCGCGCGGCGAATGCCTTCTTTTTCCACGATATCGCCGGTTTCCCGCAGACCAGCAGTATCGGTCAGGGTAATCGGCAGGCCATTCAATGTGATCTTTTCATGCAATACATCACGGGTTGTCCCTGCAATATCGGTCACAATCGCACGTTCATTACCTGCTAGGGCATTGAGCAAGGAAGATTTACCTGCATTCGGTTTACCGGCAATCACCACTTGTAGACCTTCGCGCAGTAACTGCCCCTGACGTGCAGATTGCTGAACCTGAGTGACGGCATTCGCCACGCCATCCAGCAGATTTAAAATCTTGCCATCCGCCAGGAAGTCGATTTCTTCTTCAGGAAAATCAATCGCCGCTTCGACATGCAAACGCAAATGAATCAGCTGTTCTAATACCGTATTGACCTTAGTCGAGAATGCCCCTTGCAGCGAACGGACTGCAGACCGGGCAGCCGCTTGGGAGGTCGCATCAATCAGATCGGCAATGGCTTCAGCCTGTACCAGATCCAGCTTGCCATTCTCAAAGGCACGCATCGAGAATTCACCGGCTTTGGCTGCAGTGGCACCCAGTTCCAGCAAACGGCCCAACAGGGCATTCTGAATCACCGGGCCACCATGACCTTGCAGTTCTACTACATCTTCACCAGTAAAGGAATTCGGATTCGGGAAGCAGATCACCAGACCTTCGTCCATCACTTCACCAGCTGCATCATAGAACTGACGGAACCCGGCAAAACGGGCTTTGGGCAAATCTTTTTGGCTCAAGGCCTGGGCAATTTCATAAGACTTGGGACCCGACAGGCGAATGACACCTACACCGCCACGTCCTGGGGGAGTTGCAATCGCAGCAATCGTAGTTCGGTCGAGCATAACATTCACCTAGAAAAACTTAAAAATACAGCAAAAAAAATCCGCTCAAGATTACCATCTTAAGCGGATTTATTCAGCCCATCAGTACAACTTAGTTGACTGGTGTTGCCTCATCGCGTTTAGCACGGTCTTTGGCAACAGACTTGTTGATCAGTGTTTGCTGCAAGATCGTGATCAAGTTGTTCACAATCCAGTACAACACCAGACCTGCCGGGAAGAACAGCAAGAATACTGTAAAGATCACTGGCATAATCTTGAACACTTTCGCCTGCATTGGATCAGTTGGCTGCGGATTCAGCATCTGCTGAATATACATGGTCGCACCCATGATCAATGGCAGGATGAACCAAGGATCCATTGAAGATAAATCCTGAATCCAGAACATCCATGGTGCATGACGCAGTTCTACAGATTCCATCAATACCCAGTACAGTGCCAGGAAAATTGGCATTTGCAGTAACAATGGTAAACAGCCAGCAAGTGGATTCACCTGCTCACGTTTGTACAGTGCCATCATTTCCTGAGAGAAGCGCATACGGTCTTCACCAAACTCTTCTTTCATGCGTTGCATTTCAGGTGCAATCACACGCATTTTCGCCATAGAGCGGTAGCTCTTCGACGACAATGGCCACAGGATCAGTTTCACCAGTACGGTTAACAGGATGATTGCCCAACCCCAGTTACCCACTAGACCATGGAAGAGCTCAAGACCAACAAACAGCAGTTTGGCAATTGGCCATAACCAGCCATAATCTACAGTCTGGTTCAGACCAGTCGCTAGGTCTTTCAGCTCCGATTGAACTTTTGGACCAGAGTAGAAGGTCGCATCGATTTCAGCTACGGTGCCTGCAGGCACATTGAAAGTTGGAGAAGTAAAACCAATGATATTCATGTTATCAGTTGATTTACGTGATTCCAGCTTCGCACTGTAGGCTTCACCATTGGCTTGAGTCAATTTCAGGTTACCTGGCACCCAGGCACTCACGAAGTAGTGCTGAACCATTGCAACCCAGCCACCTTTGGCTTCGGTATTCAGTTTTTCTTCAACAAAGTTGTCAAATTTTAACTTGTTGTAGTTTTCATCCGGTGTACCCCAAGCGCCGCCCAGGAACGTTCCCAGTGTGAAGATACCCTGATCAGATTTACCTGGATCTTCGGAATTGTCACGTTTGATCTGACCGAACATCTGACCTTGCCAGGTCTGGCCGCTGCGGTTGACCACTTTGTGATTCACAACTACCGGATATTCACCTTCAGTAAAGTTGAAGGTTTTAATGACTTCTACACCATCAGCCGTTTTAAAGACCATAGGTACAGAAAGTACTTTGACAGTTTCGCCATCTTTATTTTTAGCGGCTTTGGCATCTGCCAGTGTATAAACCGTTTTTTCCAGCTCATAGGTTGGACGGCCATTACGGCTGCTGTCCGGTCCATTCAGACCGATCAGACCCGACTGGGCGACATAAGTCCGTTTCGCATCGCTTTCCAGCATGACGAACGGTTCATCGCTGTCTTTATTCTTGTCATGATTGAGTAATTCAACACGAACAATATCACCACCTTTAGGATTGATCCAAAGATGATAAAGGTCAGTTTGTACTGAAATAAGCTGCTGACTTACAGGTGCGGTGGCATCCGTTGCTTGCTGCGCTGGCATATTTGCTTGTGGCAGATCAGAGGCGGTCGTCGCCGTCTGAGCATTTGGCAAATCTGCAGATACTTCATGTGAAACAACCGCAGCTTCTTGCTGTGGTTTGGTTTCAGCATTGCCATAATCTTTTTGCCACGCCAAAATGAGCAAATATGCGACAACAAACATGGCTCCGAGAATTGCAATCCTGGCCCATTGTTGCATATGTATTACCCCAAGTGGTTAGAGTGATTTTGGTTCAATAAACGATCACGAAAGGGTACAGCAACGTGAAGCGTTTGAGAATCTATTTGCTGAAATGAAATAAAACGAATCGCTTTCGGGGGAACCGGATCATATCCAGAGCCACCCCACGGATGACAACGGCAAATACGCTTAGTAGCCAGCCACACACCACGTACAGCTCCATGTGTATGGACTGCTTCCAAGGAATATTGAGAACATGTTGGAATATAACGACAGCGTGGTCCCAATAAAGGACTAATCGCAATCTGATAGAAACGTATTAACCAATGCAGTAAACGTACCATTGGCCATCTCTACTTTTGTGGGGAGGATGATGCTATTTTGGAATGCTTTTTGGCAAGACGGTTGAGTTTCTGCCAGGCAAATTGTAATTGCTGATGCAACTCTGCGTTCGGCACTGCTTCTATACCTACTTTAGGCATAACCACAATATCCAAATCATCTAGTTGCTGTTGATGCAGGCGAAAACTTTCGCGAGCAAGTCGTTTTACTCGATTTCGTTCGTGCGCACGGCGCACTTTTTTCTTGGCAACAACTAAACCCAAACGGCTGTTTGGCAGTTCGGAATGTTTTGCAAGAAAAAGGAAATGGGGTTGATGCACTTTAAAAAGCGCACCATCAAAGACTCCTTTATAATCTGCAGCACAGCGTAAACGAAGCTCTGTACCAAAACTATAAAGTGTAGTCATAACACCCAAAATCGGCAAAGCCTAACTGATTAAACAGTTAAGCTGTGACGACCTTTTGCACGACGGCGAGCTAGAACTTGACGACCAGCTTTAGTAGCCATACGAGCACGGAAACCATGAACGCGTTTACGCTTTAATTCAGATGGTTGGAATGTACGTTTCATATTGAAACTCCAAAAATGATCTTTCTATAAAGGTCCGCGATTTTAGTGCTCATTGCTTGAGCTGTCAATGCAAAAGCCACTTTCTTTTCAAATAAGACTGAAATCAAAATTGTAAATAGGGATTAAAAAAATTGTATTCAAATACCTATATATAAGTTAACCACAATATAACTATTTGTTTTAAAATTAAATATAAGTTATTAACACTTATATCAACATAGTTATCCACAACTTATGTGAAATCTAAATTTAACCCATGAGTTTTGAATTTAAATTTAAACTTTTCTTAGTTATCCACAAAAGAACCGAATCTTATAAATAAATTCAAATTTATAAATTTAAATTTATTACTATTAGGATGGACTTTTTCTGTGGAAAAGCTAATTTTGTATTAAATAAACAAAAACTTAGTTTGTGGATAAAACTGTTTTTATTAATTTTATACTTTGTGGATAACTTTGTGTTATATTTTATCCACAGCTTGCGGATAAACTTATCCACACCAGCTTTTTAAATTTAAATTTATCCACCATGACTGCTTTTTGCGCAAAATCTGTGGAAATTGCCATGACAGATGTGGATAACTTGGTTAGAATGGCGACCCGCTTTGGTCGCGGTCAGCCTTTTTGATTAACAATGGAATGAATAGGGGATTCACATGCTTTGGACAGACTGCTTAAATCGCTTGCGACAAGAGCTCTCTGGAAATGTCTTTACAATGTGGATTCGCCCGTTGGTTGCAGAAGAGCTGGACGATACCCTGCGTCTTTATGCACCTAATCCGTATTGGACGCGCTACATTCAAGAGCATCATCTGGAACTGATTTCGATTTTGGCCGAACAGCTGTCTGAAGGTCGCGTACGTAAAGTTGAAATTCTGGTGGATTCACGTCCAGGTGCAATTTTATCTGCCAGTGAACAGCCAGCGACGACAACAGCGGCTTTGGAATCTGCACCTGTGGTTGCGCCAGCACCGCGTCCTAAGAAAGAAAAAGAAGATTCAGGCAAAAATAGCCGTAAACGTCAGCTGAACCCTTTATTTACCTTCTCGTTATTTGTTGAAGGCCGTTCTAACCAGATGGCGGCTGAAACTTGTCGTAAGGTGTTAACCCAACTCGGGGCTTCACAACATAACCCGCTATTTTTATATGGTCCGACTGGTCTGGGTAAAACCCACTTGATGCAGGCAGTCGGGAATGCATTATTACAGGCAAAACCCAATGCCCGCGTAATGTATATGACTGCGGAAAGCTTTGTGCAGGATTTTGTCAGTTCCCTACAACAGGGCAAGGTTGAAGAGTTTAAGAAAAACTGCCGTTCACTGGATCTTTTGCTGGTTGATGATATTCATTTGCTGGCAGGTAAAGAAGCCAGTCTGGTGGAGTTCTTCTATACCTTTAACGCGTTGCTGGATGAATCGAAGCAAATTATTCTCACCTCGGATCGTTATCCTAAAGAATTGACCGAACTGGATCCACGTCTGGTTTCACGTTTTTCCTGGGGACTTTCTGTGGGTGTGGAACCACCCGATATTGAAACTCGCATTGAAATCTTGCTGAAAAAAGCTGAAAACACTGGTGTAGACTTACCACGTAACTGTGCGCTATTTATCGCCCAACAAGTGGTAGCGAACGTCCGTGAACTTGAAGGTGCGCTTAATAAAGTGGTGGCGATCTCGCGTTTTAAAGGAACGCCGATTGATCTGGATGTGGTACGTGAGTCTTTGAAAGATGTCCTCGCAATTCGTGCCCGTACCATCAGTACTGAAAATATCCAGCGTGTAGTGAGTGAGTATTTTCGCATTCCGCTTAAAGAGCTGGTAGGTCCAAAACGTACCCGTATTTATGCCCGTCCACGTCAGCTTGCAATGGGTCTGGCACGTGAACTGACTGGAGACAGTTTCCCAGAAATTGGTATGGCTTTTGGTGGTCGAGATCACAGTACAGTCATGCATGCCTGCGAAAAAGTACAGAGCTTGCGTGAAGAAGATCCGATCTTCAATGAGGACTATAAAAACCTGCAACGCCTGTTGCAGAGTTGACCTAAAACGCTCAAATTCTGTTCTTGCTATGCGGCCTGTTTTGCCGCATAGTTAACTGCTAAAAATTCAACTTTTATCTTATTAATCTTCAGCTTTAGAGGAATGTACCGTGCGTTTAAAAATCGCGAAAGAAAGCTTACTGAATGTTCTCTCACATGTCGTAGGAGCGGTTGAACGTCGCCATACCTTAAATATTCTTTCAAACCTGAAAATCCAGGTGACTGCTGAAGCTTTGATCGTCACTGGTTCCGACTTGGAAGTAGAACTGGTTGCTAGCACCCAGTTGGCTGAAGGTGCATGTCTGCAAGCCGGTGAAACCACTGTTCCAGCACGTAAGCTGATTGATATCTGTAAATCTCTGCCATCAGCAGCCCTGATCGACCTGCAAATTACTGATGACCAGCGTTGTATTCTGAAATCTGGAAATAGTCGTTTTGTGCTCGGTACTTTGCCTGCGGATGACTATCCATTATTGAATACTGAAAATACCCAAGGCACGCAAGTGACTGTGACTCAGCGCGAATTAAAGCGTCTGTTTGAAAAAACGGCTTTCGCAATGGCAGTGCAGGACGTACGTTTCTACCTGACCGGTACTTTACTTGAAATTGACGCCAATCAGCTTCGTGCGGTAACGACAGATGGTCACCGCTTGGCACTGTGTGAAACAGCAGCACAATCGACAGCAACTCAACCGATTCAAGCCATTGTTCCACGTAAGGCAGTCGCTGAATTGCAACGTTTATTAAGCGTTGAAGATGAGCAGCTTTCTCTGCTGATTGGTCGTGAATTATTGAATGTGACCATTCGCATGGCCAGCCGTGATAAAGAACAGACCGATATCACAGTTCGTTTCACCACGAAACTGATTGACGGTAAATTCCCGGACTACCGCCGTGTGATTCCACGTGGTGGCGACAAGAATGTGATTATTGCGCATGACGTGTTTAAGCAATCTTTACAACGCGTGGCTATTTTGAGTAATGAAAAACTACGTGGCGTATTCCTGAACTTTAATGCCGGTTCATTACAACTTCGTGCCAATAACCCGGAACAGGATGAGGCGATTGAAGATCTGGCCATCCAGTATGCAGATGCACCACTGGAAATGTCATTCAATGCGCAATACCTGATTGAAGTGCTAGGGGTACTGGACGGTGAAGATGTGTCGATGACCATGACTGAAGCGAATCAGTCTGTGCTGGTTCAGGATCCATCTCATACCGATCAGACTTATGTCGTGATGCCAATGCGTGTCTAAGCGACAGCTGAGTTAAGCCAACGCTATGCATATTACGCGTCTTCATATTGAACGTGTACGAAACTTAAAAACGGTTGCACTCCAGGGATTGCAACCGTTTAATGTTTTTTATGGCCAGAATGGTTCAGGCAAGACTTCAGTACTGGAAGCCATTCATTTACTGGCCACAGGACGTTCCTTTCGTACCCATATCCCGAAAAATTACATTCAGCATGGCGCCTCGGATGCGATTGTGTTCGCCCAATCGGAAACTGAAAAAGTCGGCATGCAAAAAATGGCCAGCGGGGAACAGCTGATTAAGGTCAATGGCGATGCGATTGCGACTCAAGGCCAGCTTGCTAAAATGTTGCCCTTACAACTGCTTGATCCACAAAGTACCGATATTATCGATCATGGCGCCAAACCACGTCGTCAGTTATTGGACTGGTTAATGTTCCACGTGGAACCAGAGTTTTATCATGCCTGGCAATATTATTCACGAGCCTTAAAACAGCGGAACAGCCTGCTTAAATCCAAACGTTTTCTAAGTTTGTCTGATCTGGAACCGTGGAACCAGATGCTGAGTGAGTATGGCGAGATTTTGCACTCCCAGCGTGTCGGCATCGTGGAACAGTGGAAGCCATTTTTTGAGGATGATCTCAAGCATCTACTGCCTGATCTGGAGATTTCTCTGGAATACAGCCCTGGCTTTCACAGCGAAAACGGCCTGCTGAATGACCTGACTAATCATCATGATAAAGATGTGGAACGACGCTATACCGAATATGGTCCACATCGCGCAGATTTGCGTCTCAAGACCCCTTTGGGGGATGCTGATGTGATCCTGTCCCGTGGACAAAAAAAGCTTTTAATGATGGCACTTAAACTGTCGCAAATCGCAATGCTGCATTCTTGTAATAAGGAAACTGTGGTATTATTAGATGATGTGACAGCAGAATTAGATTTAACCGCACAACAACGTTTAATTGAGCGATTGAGCCAGCTTGGTAGTCAAGTTTTTATTACCACTTTAGACCATGAATCAGTACAAAAGCACCTACATGATCTGTCTATCTCATATCAGTTATTCAATGTTGAAAACGGTACAGTTCAAGTTGTTGTGCAATAGTTTTTAAATTTTTACCTATCTTTGGATAAACCTATATTTCACTAGGGAGAAACCATGAGTTCAGAAGATCAAGCTGCTTCTCAAACAGAACAAACCACTGAAAAAGCTTATGATTCCTCTAGCATCAAGGTATTACGTGGTTTAGACGCAGTACGTAAGCGTCCAGGCATGTACATTGGTGATACAGACGATGGTACCGGCTTACACCACATGGTCTTCGAGGTCGTAGATAACTCGATTGATGAGGCGCTGGCAGGTCACTGTGATGAAATTTTAGTGACTATTCATGAAGATGAATCAGTTTCAGTATCAGATAATGGCCGTGGTATTCCGACCGACATTCACCCTGAAGAAGGTGTGTCTGCTGCAGAAGTAATTTTAACCATTCTGCATGCTGGCGGTAAGTTTGATGATAACAGCTATAAAGTTTCTGGCGGTCTGCACGGTGTAGGTGTATCCGTAGTAAATGCATTGTCAGAAAAACTGGAATTAACTATTCATCGTGCCGGTAAAATCCATGAACAGGAATACCGTCATGGTGATCCACAATTCCCGTTAAAAGTGGTGGGTGAGACCGATAAGACCGGTACTCGCGTGCGTTTCTGGCCAAGTGCTGAAACCTTTAGTCAGACCATTTTTAATGTCGATATCTTGGCGCGTCGTTTACGTGAACTGTCCTTCCTAAATGCAGGTGTACGAATCGTATTACGTGACGAACGTATCAATGCCGAATACATTTTTGACTATGAAGGCGGTTTGGCTGAGTTTGTTAAGTACATTAACCAAGGTAAAACCCACCTGAATGACATTTTCCATTTCACCACTCAGGCGGAAAATGGCATTGGTGTAGAAGTTGCACTGCAATGGAATGATTCTTATCAGGAAAATGTACGCTGCTTTACCAACAACATCCCGCAAAAAGATGGCGGTACTCACTTAGCCGGTTTCCGTGCAGCACTGACCCGTGGTTTAAATAACTACATGGACAGTGAAAATATCCTGAAAAAAGAAAAAGTTGTGGTTTCAGGTGATGATGCGCGTGAAGGTTTGACTGCGATTGTGTCAGTAAAAGTGCCGGATCCGAAATTCTCTTCACAAACCAAAGAAAAACTGGTATCGAGTGAAGTGAAATCTGCCGTTGAGCAGGCCATGAACAAGGCATTCTCTGAATATCTGTTAGAGAATCCACAGGCGGCTAAATCAATTGCAGGCAAGATCATTGATGCAGCGCGTGCCCGTGATGCGGCGCGTAAAGCCCGTGAAATGACCCGTCGTAAGAGCGCGCTGGATATCGCCGGTCTTCCAGGTAAACTGGCGGATTGCCAAGAGAAAGATCCAGCTTTATCTGAACTGTACCTGGTCGAAGGTGACTCTGCGGGCGGTTCTGCAAAACAGGGCCGTAACCGTAAGATGCAGGCAATTCTGCCGCTAAAAGGTAAGATCCTGAACGTGGAACGTGCCCGTTTTGACCGTATGATTTCTTCTGCAGAAGTGGGTACGCTGATTACGGCACTCGGCTGTGGGATTGGTCGTGAAGAATATAACCCGGACAAGCTGCGTTATCACAAAATCATCATCATGACCGATGCTGACGTGGATGGTTCACATATTCGTACGTTGCTGTTGACCTTCTTCTTCCGTCAAATGCCGGAACTGGTGGAACGCGGTCATATTTATATTGCACAGCCACCATTGTACAAGTTGAAAAAAGGCAAGCAGGAACAGTACATCAAGGACAATGATGCACTGGAAACTTACCTGATTTCGAATGCGATTGATGAGCTGGAACTGCATATCAGTGCCGATGCCCCTGCGATTCGTGGTGAAGCTCTGGCCAATGTGATTACTGATTATCAAACTTCACAGAAGAGCCTGGCACGTTTAACTGTACGTTATCCTGCAAGCTTGCTGGATGCGTTGATTTCACTCGAAGCATTCAAGCTGGATCAGCTGGAAGATAAAGCGTATGTGGAAACCTGGGGTGAAGACCTGCGTGCAGCGATTGAAAAAATCCAGCCAAGTTTACGTCCTGAATTGAGTCTGGAACGTTTTGAAAAAGATGTTGATGGCCAGATCGTAGAAAGCTGGTTACCACGGATTACAATTTATGTGCATAACCTGCCGCATCATTACCTGCTAGATGCTAGCCTGCTCAGCTCAAGTGAATATGCACGTTTACTGAAAAATTCGAAAAGCTGGTTCACGCTGCTTGAAGAGGGTGCTTATTTACAGAAAGGTGAGCGCAAGATTCAGGTCAGCAGTTTCCATCAGGTTTGGCAGCACATTCTGCAAGACTCTCGCCGCGGCATGATGATCCAGCGTTATAAAGGTCTGGGTGAGATGAACGCGGACCAGTTGTGGGAAACTACGATGGATCCGGAAAACCGTAACATGCTACAAGTGACGGTGCAGGATGCAATTGAAGCAGACCGCATGTTCTCTTGTTTGATGGGGGATGATGTGGAACCACGTCGTGCCTTCATTGAAGAAAATGCCTTGAATGCCGATATTGATACCTGATCCATCGGAATAAATCGAAACGAAAAAGCGCCTTTTAAGGCGCTTTTTTTACGTAAATTTTCTATTAATGCCAGATGAACTGTTTAGAATAATTTTAATCTAAGCAGTTTTTAGACCAATGATCTGCTAATGCTAGGTCTTAAAAAACCTAGTTCAGTAGAATCAAGTCTTATTTATAAAGAGGTTTATCCATGGATAGCCAGCTTGAAGAAATACGTGAGATCTGGGCAAATGCATTCTACAGTGGCGACTATGATGTGCTGCGCCACTATGAACATCAGGACTTTCAGGTGGTTTTTGAACAGGAAGGCCGCGTAGAAGGAAGTTATCTGCGTTATGACCGGATCGCTCATGCGGTACAAAATGGCGTATGGAAACCGCTGAAGCCAGACATAGAATATGAAGAATACGAGTACAATGAAGATCAGACCGAATGCCGGATCTTGATTGGACTGGAAAATAATAAACAGCGTCTTCAGGAGATCTGGAAGCTAGAGGATGAATGGAAAATTCTAGAACTTAGATTTTTGAAATCCTGAATTTCAATGATTTATTAAGTTACTTCGAAATTTTTTAAAAATATTTGAATAGTGTTGTTTTAAATCTTACTTAAACCTTGATCAATCGTGTGGATAACTGCAAAGTTATCCATATTTTTTATGTGAATAAGATAGTATTTATCCACAAGTTATATTGCCTTTCTTATCTCTCATTTTTTTAAATTTAAATTTAATTTCTCTATCTTGTGGATAAGTGTTTTTAAATTTAAAATGGGTTTTTGAATTTAAAAGACTAGTTGGAGCCATATCTTCTATGTTCTTTAACGGCAACCAGTTCAGGTGAGTTTTTATCTGTTTTTAATGGTAAATTATATAAATAACTTAAAAATTAATGGTTTATATTGATATTGTAGATTTAATTAACAATCAGCGTGGAACATATTTTAATTCTAAAAATCTTCACTGTAGTGAAACTACACAATTAATTTAATAATCAAGTGAACTTTCAATTTTTTATTACTGAATCATAGGCTTATAGATTTTTCTAACTTTTACTTCTATAGCTTAGTTTCTTTAAGCTGGATCATCACGTGACCTAGTGCCAGTTCATTTGATAAACAGGCAATAGATCTGAGCTTTTAGAAACTGAAAATAGAAAAAAATACGGTTTATAAAATGGTGATCAAAAATAAAAAAAGCGCCTAATGGCGCTTTCTATTTTTTACCATTGTATTTATGGGGTCAGAATAATCTTGCGGCAGTCTTCTTCACGTTTATCGAAAATACGATAGCCTTCAGCAGCTTCTTCCAGTTTCATGCGATGGGTAATAATCACTTCTGGAGACAGCTGGCCATTTTCTACATATTCAAGTAATTGTGGCAAGAATTTATGTACATGTGTTTGACCCATTTTAAAGGTCAAGCCTTTATCGAAGGCATCACCAAACAGGAAGCCATGAATTGGACCAGCATATACACCTGGCACACTCACCACACCACCACGGCGTACTGCGGCGATACATTGACGTAGGGCAAAGCCGCTCGAACCTTCAATTTTTAGATTCGTCATCACAGTTTCAAGCAAACTGCCTTTGGCCTCGAAACCAATCGCATCAATGACGGCATCAACACCACGATGACCGGCAGTATTCTGAATAATATATTCAGCTGCATCGACTTCATCAAAATTCACTGGAATTGCACCATAAGTTTGATGGGCGAAACGCAGACGGTAAGGGTGGTGATCGACCATAAAGATCTGTTCGGCACCCAGCATACGTGCGCAGGCAGCCGACAGTAAACCAACTGGACCAGCACCATAAATCGCAACACTGGAGCCGCGAGTGACCTGGGCATTGGTTACAGCCTGCCATGCAGTAGGCAAGATATCAGTCAGAAACAGGACTTTTTCATCCGGTAATGATCCTGGCACTTTAAATGGGCCCACATTACCTTTAGGCACACGAACATATTCAGCCTGTCCGCCTGGTACACCGCCATATAAATGGCTATAACCAAACAGAGCCGCACCTGGTGGAATTTGTTTCTTATTGATAATTGCACCACGGCCAGTATTGGTATTTTCACAGGCAGCCATCAGTTCATGTTCACAGAAAAAACAGTGACCACATGCAATCACGAAAGGAATAATTACCCGGTCGCCTTTTTTGACTTCTGTGACTTCAGGGCCGACTTCTTCTACAATTCCCATAAATTCATGGCCGAAAATATCGCCATCTTCAGTGGCCGGGATTTTACCCCGGTATAGATGCAGATCTGAGCCACAGATGGCAGTCGCTGTCACCCTTAAAATGACGTCATCTGGTTCCTGAATCACTGGATCTGGAACGGATTCAACTCGTACATCCCGAGCACCATGATAGGTAAGAGCACGCATGCGGATTTCCTCTCTCTAGTTCAACATTAAACAGACTCGTATCAAGGCTACCAAAAATAAAAAACACTTTTATTAGAGCCTTATGCGCCAAGAAATCGCTGTAAATTAATGTATGAAATAAGACATCCGAGTGTTTAAAAAATAAACTTATATAGGATTTGCGTAATTCACTACAAAATATGTCAAAAAACGGTTTCGATAAAAAAATCAGGGAAAAGATGGAGAGAGCAATATATAAAAAGTATAAAAAAGAGATTAGCTCCAGTTGCAGCTAATCTCTAAGATTTGAATCAAGGTTTAAAACTTAACCTTCCTGAAAAGATTGCTCCAAACTTTCTAGCTCCATCATCAGTTCTAGCATTTGCTCTTCGGCAGTTTCCAGTTTCTGTTTCAGTTCAGTTTGCTCGTTCATAAGTTTCAGCAAGTCATCTTTACGTGCAGCTTCATATAAAGCGCTATCTGCCAGCAATTCTTCAATTTCTGCCAGACGCGGTTGTAACTTGTCAATTTGCGCTTCGCATTTTTCGATATTCTTGCGAATCGGACGAGTCTGCTCACGACGCTGAGCGGCCAGTTTGCGCTGTGCTTCCTTATCTACTTTGGCTACCACCACAGGTTTAGCTTCTGTTTCTACTACCTGTGCTTTGGCTAAGGCATTCTGTGCATTGATCTGCTGTTGACGCGCTTCACGTAACCATTTGGCATAGTCCTGCAAATCACCCTCAAATTCGGTACAACGTCCGGCATGTACTAACAGCAATTCATCACATACTGTCGCAATCAATTGACGTTCATGCGAAACGAGTACCACCGCACCTTCAAAATCCTGCAAAGCCATAGTCAGGGCATGGCGCATATCCAGATCCAGATGGTTTGTCGGTTCATCCAGAATCAGTACATTTGGACGCTGCCAAACAATTAAAGCCAAAGCCAAACGTGCACGTTCACCCCCAGAGAAACTCTCACATGGGGTATCCATGCGCTCACCGCTAAAACCGAAACTGCCGAGGAAAGAGCGTAAAGAAGCTTCACTGATTTTTGGATCGGCGATACGTGCCAGTTGTAGCATTGGGCTGGCATTAGCATCCAAAGCATCCATCTGATGCTGAGCAAAATAACCGATATTGAGTAATTCTGAGGCTTTACGTTGACCATTTAATAAAGGCAAATCTCCGACTAAGGTTTTGATTAGGGTTGATTTACCCGCACCATTCATTCCCAGTAAACCAATGCGAGAATTTGGGGTGATTTGCAGGTTAATTTTGCTGGCAATCGATTTATCGCCATAACCAATTTCCGCCTGTTCCAAGGCCAGAAGTGGTGAACTCATTTTGGTCGGTTCACGGAAACTGAAGGTAAAAGGTGTATCCACATGAGCAGGGGCGAGATCCTGCATGCGCTCCAGCATTTTGATCCGACTTTGGGCCTGACGTGCTTTGGTCGCTTTGGCTTTAAAACGGTCAATAAATTTTTGTAAATGTGCCCGGGCTTCCTGCTGTTTCTCAAAGGCTTGTTGCTGTTGCGCCAGACGTTCACTACGGGTCACTTCAAAAGTTGAATAATTGCCGGTATAGAGGGTGAGTTCCTGATTTTCGATATGCAGAATATGATCCGTCACAGCATCCAGAAAATCACGGTCATGCGAAATTAGCACTAAAGTGCCTTCATACGCCTTTAACCAATCTTCGAGCCACAAGATCGCATCCAGATCCAAGTGGTTGGTTGGTTCATCGAGTAATAGCAGGTCGGAACGGCTCATCAGGGTACGGGCCAAATTCAGTCGCATCCGCCAACCGCCTGAAAAACTGGAAACATCCAGACGGATCTGATGATCCATAAAGCCCAGACCGGCCATTAACTGAGCTGCTTTTGATGGTGCAGAATAGCCATGAATCTCGTCGAAACGGCCATGTAGCTGTGCCAGTTCTGCATCGGACAGCTGTTCTGGATGCGCAAGTTTGGCCTGTATATCCCAATACTCTTCATCGCCTGACAGAACAAAATCAATGGCCGGCATATCTAGTGCTTTAATTTCCTGAGCCATATGCGCTACGGTCCACACGGATGGACGGGTTAGTGAACCTTCATCTGCACTGAGCTCACCTAAAAGAGCCGCAAACAGGGTTGATTTTCCTGCGCCATTCACGCCGGTTAAACCAATTTTCCAGCCGGGATGAAGCTGCATGGAGGCTTTTTGAAATAACACTCGCCCACCACGGCGTAACGAAACTTGGTCTAACTGAATCATTGAACTTACTAACAAGAGCAAAAGAGAATGCCGCTATTCTAATGGAAAGCCGGAAGAAAACAAAAAATCTTCGTTGCAGCTTATCCTGTTCAGGCTTTAAAAATTTATAGATTCATATATGATGAACTATATTTTGAGTAAATACTCTATTTTGTTTAAAAACCGAAAGATAGAGCCATCAAGGCTCATAATAATATTGAGTAGAATAAAAATGAAAAAAGGATTTTTAATTTTATCTGCACTGGGCCTATGGGCTTCGAGTGCACATGCTGCCCCAGTCAATGTCTGTGTATTTGATTTACTGGGAAAATCGGGTGAATCCTTCAAACTGCTGGAAGAATGGGCATTAGCCAGCAAGCAGTGGGGGGCTACGGTTCAATTGATTGCTTATCAGGATGAAGCCAAAGTCGATCAGGATGCCAAAGCCGGAAAATGCGATGGCTTCTATATGACCTCCATGCGCGCGCGAGCTTATAACAAATTTGCAGGCTCCATTGATGCCATTGGCGGCGTTCCTAATAATGACATTGCCATGAAAGCGGTGAGTTATGTGCTGGATAAGCGTAATACCAAGCGCATGACCACTCAGATTGGCAAGGAAAAATTTGAAGTAGCCGGTATTGGCCAGATTGGTCCTGCTTATATTTTTGTCCGTGATCGTAATATGAACAAGCTGGAACATATTAAAGGCAAGAAGTTTGCAGTTCTACATTATGACTATGCCCAAACGATTATGGTGAACCGGGTAGAAGCCGTACCGGTGAATTCGGAAATTTCCAATTTCATTCGTAAATTTAATCAGGGTGAAGTGGATATAGTGGCAGCGCCCGCTTATGCCTTTAAACCTCTCGAAGTGACTAAAGGGTTGGGCCAGAAAGGAGCCATGATTAACTTTCCGGTGGTAAATGTCACAGCAGATCTGATTATTCGACCAGATAAATTTCCGGAACAGTTTGCAGCCAATTCCCGACAATGGTTTGTTAAGCAGTTACCCCGTAGCTTCGCGATGGTGAAACGTATGGAAGCAGAAATCCCGCGTAAATATGTTCTGAACCTGAGTCGTGAGGAACAGGTCAGTTATCAGAAAATTCTGCGTGAAGGGCGTATGGATTTAACCAAACAGGGCATCTATGATGCTGGCATGATGACGGTATTAAAACGGGCACGCTGTACTGTGGAAAGAACCAATTTCGAATGCTCAATTAGTGGTGAATAGTTTTAAAATCATGTATATCTTTGTAACTACAGCGAATGAAATGTAATTCAAAGTAGCCAAGTTAAAATATTAAGATACTGATATATTTATAAAAAAATAAGATAAAAGAAATCAAGAAAAACTGATTTATCTTTATAGGCCAAAAAGCCGCTTTTATCTGGAGTAAATGCTCTATTTTTTTGAAATAAATTTGCTTAATATTTGACGCGTGTACGGACACTCAGCTAACAACAAGATTTCAAAGGATAACTAAAATGAAAAAAACACTCTTATCATTGGCTGCATTTTCTGCATTTGGTTTTGCAGGTGTGGCACATGCAGAAAAGGTCGATATCTGTGTGTTTGACCTACTTGGTAAATCTGGCGAGTCTTTCCAGATGGCTCAGGAATGGGCGCTGGCAGCAAAAGGCTGGGGCGCAGATATTAATCTGATCGCCCGTCAGGATGAGGCCGTCGCTGACAATGACTTTAAGGCTGGCAAATGTGATGGTGTATTCATGACCGCCATGCGTGCCCGTCAATACAACAAGTTTGCCGGTTCAATCGATGCCTTAGGTGGTGCTCCAAGTAATGCCATTGCACAGCGTGCGATTAGCTTCGCTTTGGATAAGCGTAATGCCGCTAAAATGGTTACGACCATGGGCGGTAAAAAATATGAGGTGGCCGGGATTGCGCCATTAGGTTCAGCTTTTATCTTTGTACGTGACAAAAACATTAACTCCATTGAAAAAGCGGCAGGCAAGAAGTTTGCTGTTCTTGGCTATGATGATGCGCAAAAAATCATGGTTCAACGTGTAGGTGCTCAGGCTGTAGTGTCTGATGTATCCAACTTCGTGGCCAAGTTTAATAATGGCCAAGTCGATATGGTGGGCGCACCGGCGTATGCGTACAAGCCACTCGAAATCTATAAAGGTCTGGGCAATAGCGGTGCGATGTTTAACTTCCCGGTACTGCATGTTACCTCTGACTTTGTGATCCGTCCGGAGAAATTCCCAGCCGGTTTTGGCCAGAAGTCTCGTGACTGGTTCATTAAAAATCTGCCTAAGAGCATGGCGATGATTAATCGTCTGGAAGCCGGTATTCCAGCGAAATATAAGCTGAATCTGAGCGCGGAAGACAAAACCAAGTACCAGAAGTTATTACGTGAAGGACGTATGGATATGACCAAGCGTGGAATCTATGATGCCAGCATGATGTCGGTATTGAAACGTGCACGTTGCTCTGTCGATAAGGCCAACTTTGAATGTTCACTTTCTGGCGAATAATTTGATTTTTAAGGAAAAAAGCTTAGATTTATCTAAGCTTTTTTTATATTAAACAAAGTCAGATCTGCCATTGCAGATCACGGTAAAGCAGTTAAGCTGATTAAAAATAATGCTTTCATGTTTAGTATAAAAAACAATAACATGTAGCACTTAAAGCAGATAACAAAAACAAGGCAATCAAGGAAAGCAAAATGATGCAGAGAGGATGGAAAGCCCTGGCTGTAGGTGCAGCACTCGCGGCAGTTTCAGGTCTGGCTCAGGCTAAACAGGTGGTATGTGTATTTGATCTGGTCGGCAAAAATGGTGACGTTTATGCTGTAATGAAAGACTATCAGCTGGCTGCAAAAAACTGGGGTGCTGATATCGAGCTCAGGGTAAATACCAATGAAGCTGTCGTCGCAGAAGATTTTAAAGCTGGTAAATGTGACGGGATCAGTGTCACTGGTATGCGTGGCCGTCAGTTCAACCGTTTTACTGGTTCACTCGATGCGATTGGTGCAATTCCTGATCTGAACCTGGCGGTAAAAGTTATGCAAGGCCTGGCGAGTCCGACCTTTGCCAAGCTCATGGTTCAAGGCAAGTATGAAGTCGCAGGGGTAATTCCGGTAGGCGATGCCTTCCTGATGGTCAATGACCGGAGTATTAATACTGTTGCAAAAGCAGCAGGTAAAAAAATTGCTGTACTTGACTATGACGAAGCACAAAAAATCATGGTTCAACAAGTGGGTGCACAGGCAGTCAGCGCCGATGTGACCAACTTTGGCTCTAAATTTAACAATGGTCAGGTCGATATTATTGGCGCGCCGGCTGCTGTATTTAAACCGCTAGAACTGCATAAAGGTTTGGGTAGCAAGGGTGCTATTGTGAATTATCCGGTATTGCAGGTCACCGGTAATATTATTATTCGTCCAGATAAATTCCCGGCAGGATATGGACAAAAATCACGTGAATGGGTGAAAAGCCAGTTACCACGTGCTTTTGGAATTTTGGGTAAAATGAAGGCAGATATTCCCTCTAAATACTGGATGGATATTCCTGAAGCAGATAAGCCAGGTTACCAAAAGCTGATGCGTGATTCGCGGATTGATCTGACCAAACGGGGTATTTATGATAAACGCATGATGAAGTTACTCTGGCAATTCCGCTGCAAGCAAAATCCGAAAAACTTCGAATGTGCATTACAGGATGAGAACTATAAACAATCCTGATAAAATTACTCTGATTTGACTTTTAATCTGTACAGACTGACCATATATTGAGTGTGTTATACTTGAAATATGGTCTTTTCTTTTTAAAGACATTCCATTCAACAGAGGAATCCGCCATGAATGCTCAAGCGCTTGTGCTCACCGACAATGCCGCAAATAAAGTACGCCAGTTGCGTGACAGTGAAGGTAACCAAGACTTAATGCTCCGTGTGTATGTCACCGGTGGCGGTTGTTCAGGTTTCTCTTATGGCTTTAACTTTGCGGAAAGCCAAAATGAAGATGATGCAGAATTCGTCAATGGCGATGTCAAAATGCTGGTCGATTCTCTGAGCTATCAATATCTGGTCGGTTCAGTGGTTGACTATGTTGAAGGTCTGGAAGGTTCACGTTTTGTGGTACAAAACCCGAATGCGACCACGACCTGTGGTTGTGGATCTTCATTCTCGATCTAATACCTATCAAGTTGAATAAAAAAGTCCTCATATGAGGACTTTTTTATATCTGAAGAAAGCTTAGCTTTCCAGTTTGACCGCTTCAAGCAGGTCAAAAATCACTGTAGTGACATCCTGACTCAGTTCGCGGTTATTAAATATCTCGTAGGCTGTAATGGTAATGTCCGTATCACTCGGCAACAGACGCTGTTCTTCCTCAATCAAGTCATTGATCGGTAACAAAGTCTGTTTCACTTGCAGATGCAAAATATCCTTAAATTCAAGATTTTCATCATCCAGCTCGATCAGCTGTTCATTGAAATAAGGCAGCAAAATTGAATGAAGATAAGGTTGAATATCCTCGATATCAAAGATCTCGATATCACGGGTTTCATCAATCGTACTAATGTGGTCATTTACTTCAATTAAAATATGGTAGTAACTCACATGAATCTCCAAGAAAGTTGGCCTAAGACGTCCTACTGTTCTTCACAATAACATGAAATGAAACCAAGTTGTATTTTTACTAGCCTAAACACATAAATAATATAGGGAATTAAAACCTGAATGTTATCGGGTATACAATAGGGTCTTGTCTGCCGGGCGTAGTTTGAAATCTTGCAGATTCTGTTCACCCAATACAGGATACATTAAGGCTTCCGGATCATTATGATGATAGAGACCCAAGGCATGGCCCAGCTCATGTGCCAAAGTTAAACGTAAATCATCTTTGGCATCAAACTGGTAAATCTGGATCTTATCTCCCATAAAAATACCCTTATGAAACTGGCGTGGGGGAAAACGCTGCTGGGCCTGCTGGATATTTCGCTGATGGCTTTGCACACTGTTTTGATGAACAGAAACTTGCTGATTAAATGAAGATAGCTGTTCCTGAAGATAGGCATATTCGCGCTTAAAACTTTCCAGTTTAGGCTTGAGCATTTCCATCTCATACTGAAGCTGTTCACGCTCGGCAGATGAGCTGGCTTGTTGACGGCGTTGCAATAAAGTTTGAAATTCAAACTCAAGCTGACTTTTTTGCTGGATCAGTCGTTGCTGCTGATCTTCCAGATTTTTCTGTGAAACTTGCAGATTGCTGACTTCACGCTGATATCTGGCTTCATCGGCAAGTAACTTTTTTTCAACCTTTTTAAAGGCTTCATAGTCCTGTTGGCGTTGATCATAAATCAGTTGAATGGCCAGCTGAGCATTCTCATCATAGACCATCAGATCATCGCGATTGGTTCCTTCATGCCAGATCTGAATAGCTTCCTGACTTAATTGAATGACCTCATCACGGGTCAAGCCAAAACCGGGATCGACTTGGTCAATCCGGAAACGTAGGCGCGTATCAAAAGGATGGGTCAAACGGTCAGCCAGGGAATTAAATTTTAATTGTGGATGGGTCTTGGTTTGTAGATACAAAAACAGTGACACAATGAAAACGACAATCCCCAGAAAGCTTAAAAGACGCATAGTGTTTTTTTAAATATTGTTTGGCTCAATGTAGCTAAAAAACCAGCAAAATCCTAGCGTCAGAGCGATAAAAAGTGGCAATAAAAAACCGTGCTTATGCACGGTTCTGTTCAGGTCAGATTATGATTTTTTACCTTTCCACTGTTCAATCTGTCTTGGCATATTGGAATGATAGATAAAACCAAGGCCTATACCATTCAATAAGAAGATCATAAATTCAATTAAATATTTCAGGTTATAGGAATGTCTGGTTTGGTGATTAAAGGCATACAGCGTGATTTCAGATTTAAAGATCTGGAAAATAATATAGCTCAGCAATCCAATAGCTAGAATGATAAAACCTTTTCCGGAAGGGTAACGCTGAGGTACAGCCAGGATCAGTAATACAATGATAGCAATCAGGAAACCCAAGGAAAAAGAAGCTTCAATTCCGAAAGTTTGCAGGTAATTAAAAGGTGCTAGTACCACATTCGGCGGTAAGATCAGAAGCAGATTGCCCATCGGGTAGAGCAGCATGATCGCAAGCCCGGAAGCCAGAAGAAAAAGCTTAATAAAATTCTGCATACGTTTTTATTTTTAAGTTATTTATTTCATTATAGTTTAATTAAAAAACATTCTATTGCCTATGCATTGAGCAAAAAAAAGACCGCATAAAATGCGGTCTTTTTCTCAAAGTGACAAATTATTTTTTGTCATCTTTTACTTCAGTGAATTCAGCATCAACTACACCGTCATCTGCTTTTTGAGCTTGGCCTTCGCCGCCTTGAAATGCATTAGGATCGAAACCTTGTGCACCGCCTTGGCCTTGAGCTGCTTCATAAGCACGTTGAGTGATCGGCATAATAATGTTTTGCAATGCTTCAGTTTTCGCTTTGATTGCTTCAACATCATTTTCTTTCGTAGACGCTTCTAACTCAGAAACCGCAGTTTCGATTGCAGTTTTTTCGTCAGCAGTCACTTGTTCGCCAAGATCTTTTACTGCTTTTTGAGCAGAAGAGACTAGCGCATCCGCTTCGTTACGTGCTTTTGCAAGCTCTTCAAACTTACGGTCTTCTTCAGCATTCGCTTCAGCATCTTTGATCATCGCTTCGATTTCAGCATCAGACAAACCTGAGTTTGCTTTGATCTGGATAGATTGCTCTTTACCAGTGCTCTTATCTTTCGCAGATACTTTCAAGATACCATCCGCGTTGATGTCGAACGATACTTCAATTTGTGGCACACCACGTGGAGCAGGTGGGATGTCGCCTAACTGGAAGTTACCCAACAATTTGTTTTGTTGAGCCATTTTACGTTCACCTTGGTAAACTGAAATGTCTACAGCAGGCTGGTTGTCCGCAGCAGTTGAGAACACCTGAGATTTCTTCGCAGGAATCGTCGTGTTTTTCTCAATGATTGGAGTCAACACGCCACCCATGGTTTCAATACCAAGAGTTAGTGGAGTTACGTCAAGAAGAAGTACGTCAGTTTTATCACCAGACAATACCGCACCTTGGATCGCAGCACCCATTGCGACTGCTTCGTCCGGGTTCACGTCTTTACGTGGCTCGCGACCGAAGAATTCTTGTACTTTTTGTTGTACAAGTGGCATACGAGACTGACCACCTACCAAAATTACGTCAGAGATGTCAGAAGTTGAAAGACCAGCATCTTTCAGCGCAATCTTACAAGGCTCAATGGTACGAGCTACAAGATCAGCCACTAAACCTTCAAGTTTTGCACGAGTCACGTTGATCACTAAGTGTTTAGGACCAGTCGCATCTGCAGTGATGTATGGAAGGTTGATTTCAGTTGCGTTAGAAGAAGAAAGCTCGATTTTTGCTTTTTCAGCTGCTTCTTTCAGACGTTGTAACGCAAGTGGATCATTCTTCAAGTTAACGTTTTGTTCTTTCTTGAACTCTTCAACCAGGTAGTCGATCAATGCGTTATCGAAGTCTTCCCCACCAAGGAAGGTATCACCATTAGTTGATAACACTTCGATTTGCTGGTCACCATCAAGGTCAGCAATTTCAATGATTGAAACGTCGAATGTACCACCACCCAAGTCGTATACCGCAACTTTACGGTCGCCTTCTTTCTTGTCCATACCGAACGCAAGCGCCGCAGCAGTTGGTTCGTTGATGATACGTTTAACTTCTAGGCCTGCAATTTTACCTGCATCCTTAGTTGCTTGACGTTGTGCATCGTTGAAGTAAGCAGGAACAGTAATCACCGCTTCAGTGACTGTTTCACCCAGGTAGTCTTCTGCAGTTTTCTTCATTTTTTTCAGAACTTCTGCAGAGATCTGTTGTGGAGCAAGTTTCTTGTCGTTTACTTCAACCCAAGCATCGCCATTGTCAGCTTTCAGGATTTTGTAAGGAACCAGACCGATATCTTTTTGTACTGCCTGGTCTTCATAACGACGACCGATCAGACGTTTGATCGCGAATAATGTGTTTTTAGGGTTGGTTACCGCTTGGCGTTTAGCTGATTGACCAACAAGGATCTCGCCATCTTTGTACGCAATAATAGATGGAGTTGTACGTGCGCCTTCAGCGTTTTCGATAACTTTAACTTTGTCGCCTTCAAGTACTGCAACACATGAGTTTGTAGTACCTAAGTCAATACCAATGATTTTAGCCATTTGGATGTTTCCTCAAAAATTCTTTTATTCCCAAATTTTTCCCTTTAACAAAGGGAAATTAAAAGGGATTTACTTGTTATCCGATATGAGAGCCGTTCAATTTTTTTCAAGTAAATTTTTAGAAAAAATTTCACAAACTCCCGATTTATTTAGCTTAAGCGCCAACCATGACCATTGCAGGACGTAATAAACGACCATTGAGGGCATAGCCTTTTTGCAAGACTGTACCGATTTCATTAGATTTGGCATTTGGATCAATACCGACTGCCTGATGCAATTCAGCATTAAAACCATTTGCGGTATCAACTGCGACTACACCAAATTTCTCTAGTGTATTGAGCAACGCTTTCAGCGTCAGTTCTACACCTTCACGTAATGGGCCCTGCTCTTCCCCTGCAGCAACAATCGCGCGCTCCAGGTTATCTACTGTATCTAGCAGTTCTTTAGAGAACTTTTCCAGAACAGTGTCTTTATGCTTTTCTGATTCACGCTGGATACGTTCTACACTTTTTTGTGCTTCGTAAACTGCATTGGCAGTGCGTGCTTTTTCTAACTTTAAGTCACCTTCAAGTTGTGCAATCTGCTCTTGTAAAGATTCAACGGTAACTTCTACTTGCTCAGGTTCAGCTTGAGTTTGCTCTACCTCTTGTGTCGCTTGCTCTTGCTCAAGATCTTGAGCTTGTTCGTTCTGCTCAGTTGCCATTGATTTACTCCGTTTAAATGGATTCTTAAACATGTACAGTCCTTGGGCGTCAGAGTTAACTGCGTTAATACTGAACTGCCATGATTGAAATTTTTAATTATTTAAAGAAATCGGGGCAGGGGCAAAAAATTCAAGCACAAGTACAGATTAATTTTAGGATTTATTTAGATTTAATGACTTTCATAAATGTAGCATCGTATTTTTAGATAGAAATAATAATTTTTATCTGTTTTAAATATTTTTAAGACCGGTGCATCATAGTGTCATTAACAGCGACCTTGTTCTGAGGAGAGAGCTGAACCAGGTTGCTGTTGCCTTATTTTTTAAGCTGTTTTTTCCAGTCGGATCCCTCACACATGGTCCGGCTTTTTTTTGTCCAGATTATTTTTTAGACATAAAAGCGATTAATAACTAAGCAATAAAGTATTACACAAAAAATGAGCAACGCTATATTATTCATTTCAGATTCTATCGCTGTAGTTTCTTCTCTTTTTTTAGAAATGTGTTTTCGTGGCTTATCTTTTCTCTAGATAAGCCTTTTTTTTGCCTGAAATTTGCTACGGTTTTCGACTTATAAAATGGGATCATCTTCATCAAGGCTGTGTTGAGTAAAAACATTTCTTCTATTCAAAGAAAATAACTGGAATGAGATCAAAACCATAAAACCGAGTCCATAAAAAAAGCCCTGATCTAAATCAGGGCCTCTCTTTTTATTTATATTCTGCCTAATCACGACGATTACGTGGTCGCTGCTGTTCCTGTTTACGTCGCTGATCATTCCAGCGTGGATTATTGGAGCGGTTTTGCTGAACCCGTTTACGCTGCTGTTCTGCCACTTTTTTACGTTGTTCCAGCTGCTGGCGACGTTTACGTTCGGCCTGGGCCTGTTTCTGACGCTGGTTACTCAGATTCTTGCGTTGCTGTTCCAGACGTTGTCGTTCCAGTTGAGTTTTACGACGATCCAGTTCTATTTGCCGACGACGTTCCTGTTCCCAGTTACGCTGCTGAATATTTTTGCGCCGTTCCAGTTCCAGCCTCTTACGTTGCTGTTCATATTCCCAGCGTTGCCGGTCATAGCGGCGGTCTTGATCATAACGATAGTCATAACCTCGATCGCGACGGTCATAACGTCCGTCATAATAACCATCATCAGGAAAAGCCACACAGCCTACGGCTAAAAATGCAGTGGCTAAGGATACCGTTATTATTCTTATCGCCATAAGCTATCTCCTTTTATACAGACTTCTACATCAAAGTCGCAAAAGTGCTGTAAAAATCTCACTTAAACTGTCAATGACATCTGATTAAATTCAGGTTAGCGTATTTGGCAGATGATCTATGTACATTGATATTAAGACTTATATAAGAATATGGTCACTAAAACCCTAATCATGTAGAAAAAATGAAGAATTATGGGAAAAGGATGAAAACTCATGGGTGTGAATAATCCGGTCACAAAATTTGTAATGGATAAGGGGCAGGGCACTGCAGCACGCTTGCTGGATTGCCTGCCGAGCTTTGCACAAGAACGTCTGGTAAAAGCATTGGATTATCCTTATGGCTATCCTGATTTGGATCCTTATATAAAATGCTTGATGGCGATTCAGATTAAACAGGGAGAGCACAGTTTTATTAGTGAAGATGCGGTGCAGTCACGTCAACTGTTTGATGAACGCATGAAAGCTATTCAGGCGAAACCGACGCCGGTCAAGGCAGTCGAGGATCTGCGTTTGCCATTGCAAAATGGCACTATCTTTGCCCGACATTATCATCCGGCACCACAGAAAAAATTGCCGATGGTCATTTTCTATCATGGTGGTGCATTTATAGTGGGTGGTCTGGATACGCATGATGAGTTCTGCCGTTTATTGGCGGTGCATGCCAAGGTGCAGGTACTCAGCGTGGCTTATCCGCTAACGCCCGAATACAGTCCTTTGCAGATGGTACAGGTCTGTGAAGATGCTCTGGCTTGGGTACATCAAAACATTAAGCAGCTGAAAATCTATAAAAACCAGATTGTAGTGGCCGGGGATAGTGCAGGTGGAAATCTGGCGGCAGTGGTTGCGCAGCGGAGTGCCGATAAAATCTATGCACCTCGCGCACAGTTATTGCTTTACCCGGCTGTCGATTTTAAAAGCCGCCATCCTTCTTTTTATGCATACAATCAGGGCCTGGTACTTTCAGCTCAGGATATTGATCTGGTGACCAAGCTATATGCTGAAACACATCAGGTCGAACTGGACGATCCGCTGATTTCACCGACCTATGGTGAACTGAAGAATCTACCGCCTGCCTATGTGATTACCGCCCGTCATGATGTGTTGCATGATGAGGGTTCAATCTATGCTCTGAAGTTACGTGAGAATGGGGTACGAGTGTACTATCGGGAATATACGGATCAGGCACATGGTTTTATCAATCTGACCCCAATTCATAAACGTTCGAAAAAGCAGGTTATTGAACTCAGCAAGAATTTCCGTAAATTCCTGGATAAAAAGATCTGATTCAAAAATAGATGTAAAAAAGGTGTTTCACGTGAAACACCTTTTTTATTTTTTATGGATCTTGGCTTCTGGAAAGACTAAATTAAATTTAGGTACATAAAAGCTTTGTAAATATTTAGCTTTAGAAAAATCTGGGAATATATCCTGAGTATCTTGCCACTCTGCTTGAATGAGCTTGGATAAATAACCCCGGAATTGAGGGCTAAACTGATAATGCTGGGATTTCCAGGTTTGCCGGATTTTTAGCATGGAGCTTGGAAGATGATGACTATTTAAATAGAAAGAACGAGGAGATTTAGGTTTTTTAAGACGAAGCGTCATGCTTTGCTCACGATAAGTAATGCGGCAAATCGTTTCCTGTCCCTGTTCTTGCCAGTCAAACTCTGCATATTCTTTAGGAATACCCCACAAGTGCTGACCATGCACAATAGATTCATGAGTAGAGACATAAATTTTCGGAATAGTCGAAAGACGCCGTCTGCTAATTAAAGGATGATCCATAATGAGCAATTCATCATAAGGGCCCACAGGAGAATGATGATAGCGCACTAATAGAACCTGAACGACACGGCCGAGTGGAGATGGCGCAATCCGAAAACTTTGAAATTCACGAATGAAATGAGGGGTAATCCAGTAATTTAGAATAAAACCCTCCCCCTGCAAATGCCAGGGCGGAAATTGATGGACGCTTTTCTCCTGTAGTAATGCATGGCTCATTATTATTCTCTTGTCTTTAGTCGGCAGGTCACTGCATTATTAGTCATGAAAGATTAATATGTTGTGAATCTCAACCTTTCTTTATCAGTAGATGAGTTAAAAAATGTTAAAAAAATCATTATCTGCTATCGCGTTGATCGCATTTAGCTTGCCAAGTTTTGCTGCCAATACCCTGATCGAGATGAAGACCTCATCCGGTAATATCGAAATTGAACTCTTTAATGACAAAGCACCGATTACGGTGAAAAACTTTGAAGAATATGTCAAAAGCAACTTCTATACAGGAACCATTTTCCATCGGGTCATTCCTGGTTTCATGATTCAGGGCGGAGGCTTTGATCTCAACATGCAGGAAAAAGCCAATAATAAAGCTTCAATCAAGAATGAATCAGATAATGGTTTGCAAAACAAACGTGGCACTTTGGCCATGGCACGTACCAACGACCCTAATTCGGCGAAAGCGCAGTTCTTTATTAACTTGGTAGATAACAGTTTTCTGGATCGTTCACCAAGAAATGCTGGATATGCAGTATTTGGGCGGGTCACTAAAGGTATTGAAGTAGTCGATAAGATCGCTCAAGTACCTACTCAGAACTATGGCATGCATCAGGATGTTCCGAAAACAGCTGTGAAAATCAACAGTGTGACCATTAAAGCACCAAGCGTGAAAAAGTAAGTGAAAAATAAAACATAAATGTTTTGTTTATATTTTCTTTGGAATATTATGAACTTATGTAACAATTGGTAGGAAAATGAACTAATTTGGTGCATAAAAATGAAACAGTCATGATTGGTGTGCGTTAAAAGCACTTGCTTGTGTAGGAAATTGCCCTATAATGAGCTCATACCGACGAGATAGACGGAAACGAACGAAACGCGAAGCGTTGAGTTGTTAAGTTTATCAAAGTCCAGCTTCTGGCATTGACGAGATGTTAGAAAGATCATTAAGAGATTATGAAGAACAACTTGTGTGGATTTTTACTGGTTGATTGATCGAAATTATTTTCATTGATTGAATGGTAGAAATTACTCGAAGTTTATTTGAGAAATATTTGTCAGAAAAT